>NZ_JAUIZP010000006.1:0-116229 GCF_041414735.1 Rhodococcus sp. GXMU-t2271 | reverse complement strand
GCCGCCTCGCGCGGGGCGCCCCCCACTCACTGCCGCTGCGTGGTCAGGCGCCGATCAGCCGCTGCGCCAGGTAGCCCTCGACCTGGTCGAGCCCGACGCGCTCCTGCGCCATGGTGTCGCGCTCGCGGATGGTGACGGCCTGGTCCTCGAGGGTGTCGAAGTCGACCGTGATGCAGAACGGGGTGCCGATCTCGTCCTGGCGACGGTAGCGACGGCCGATGGCGCCGGCGTCGTCGAACTCGATGTTCCAGTGCTGGCGCAGCTGCGCGGCGAGGTCCTTCGCCTTGGGGCTCAGGTCCGCATTGCGCGACAGCGGCAGCACCGCCGCCTTGACCGGGGCGAGCCGGCGATCGAGGCGCAGCACGGTGCGCTTGTCGACGCCACCCTTCGCGTTGGGCGCCTCGTCCTCGCTGTACGCGTCGACGAGGAACGCCATGAGCGAACGCGTCAGGCCCGCTGCCGGTTCGATGACGTACGGGGTGTACCGCTCGCTGGTGGTCTGGTCGAAGAAGCTCAGGTCGGCACCCGAGTGCTGCGCGTGCGTCGACAGGTCGAAATCGGTGCGGTTGGCGACGCCCTCGAGCTCACCCCATTCGCTGCCCTGGAAGTGGAACCGGTACTCGATGTCGACGGTGCGCTTCGAGTAGTGGGACAGCTTGTCCTGCGGGTGCTCGTACAGGCGCAGGTTGTCCTTGTTGATGCCGAGCCCGGTGTACCAGTCCATCCGGTAGTCGATCCAGTACTGATGCCACTGTTCGTCCTCGCCCGGCTTGACGAAGAACTCCATCTCCATCTGCTCGAACTCGCGGGTCCGGAAGATGAAGTTGCCCGGGGTGATCTCGTTGCGGAAGCTCTTGCCGATCTGGCCGATGCCGAACGGCGGCTTCTTGCGCGACGTGGTGAGGACATTGGCGAAGTTCACGAAGATGCCCTGCGCGGTCTCGGGGCGCAGGTAGTGCAGCCCCTCCTCGCTCTCGATCGGACCGAGATAGGTCTTGAGCATCATGTTGAAGTCGCGGGGCTCGGTCCACTGGCCCTTGGTGCCGCAGTCGGGGCAGGCGATCTCCGACATGGGAACAGCGTCGGGATCGTCGAGCTTGTTCTTCTCGGCGTACGCCTCCTGCAGGTGGTCCTGGCGGTGGCGCTTGTGGCAGCTCAGGCACTCGACGAGCGGATCGTTGAAGACTCCGACGTGACCCGACGCGACCCACACCTGACGCGGCAGGATCACCGACGAGTCCAGACCGACGACGTCCTCACGGCTGGTGACCATGTTGCGCCACCACTGCTTCTTGATGTTCTCCTTGAGCTCCACGCCGAGCGGCCCGTAGTCCCAGGCCGACCTCGTACCGCCGTAGATCTCACCGCAGGGGTAGACCAGGCCCCGGCGCTTGGCCAGGTTGGCGACGGTATCGATCTTGGATTTCGGTGCCACTCGGATTCACTCCATCTTCGATGCGGGGTTTCGCAGCGTGCGTCGACCCGTAAGCCTATCGCTCCGGTCGGTGGGGCCGAACTTCGCGCCGGTTGACATGCACATTCGTGCATATCAAAATGGAATCGGTTTGCAATAACGCGGCCGAGGACCCGAAGGAGACCTGTTGAGCGTTGCCGACACCGGCCGCGGCGGCGACGCCACCGCCGCGAACCCACCGCACGAGGACTGCCGACCGGACTCGGTGACACCCTCCCCGGCCCCGGCTCCGTCGCGCGAGACCCTCGCCGCCGCCGGCGAGCTGCTGCGCGCCCTGGCCGCACCCGTGCGCATCGCGATCGTGCTGCAACTGCGCGAGTCCGAGCGCTGCGTCCACGAGCTGGTCGGCGCGCTCGGCGTCACCCAACCGCTCATCAGCCAGCACCTGCGCATCCTCAAAGCCGCGGGGGTGGTCCGCGGCGAGCGCGCCGGCCGCGAGGTGCTCTACCGTCTCGTCGACGACCATCTCGCCCACATCGTCGTCGATGCCGTCGCCCACGTCGAGGAAGGTTGACCCCAGCCGTGCCGCCCGCCCCCAAACCCGTCGTCGGAGTCCGCTCCACCAGACAACGCAGTGCGATCTCCGCGCTGCTCGACGAGATCGAGGAATTCCGTTCGGCCCAGGACCTGCACGACGAACTGCGCCGGCGAGGTGAGGGCATCGGCCTGACCACCGTCTACCGCACCCTGCAGTCCCTCGCCGAAGCCGGCACCGTCGACGTGCTGCGCACCGACAACGGCGAGTCCGTCTACCGGCGCTGCTCGTCCGGTCACCACCACCACCTCGTGTGCCGCGCGTGCGGATTCACCGTCGAGGTGGACGGACCCGAGGTCGAGCGCTGGTCCCACGAGGTGGCCGAGGCGAACGGCTTCGTCGACGTCAGTCACACCGTCGAGATCTTCGGCACCTGCCGCGAGTGCGCGGCCGCCGAGCCCGCGACCACCCGCTGAGCGGCCGACCCTCAGCGGCACCCGCAGCCGTCGCAACCGCACCCGCCCAGTAGATCGAGGGCCTCGTCGCCCGGCTCGTCGAACACGCACGCCCGCCCGCCGAGCCGCGTTGCGAGGTCGGGAGCCGACGGCACGAGTGCCGCCACCACCGCGACCGCGCGCGCCAGGTGCGCCGGCACCAACGGGTGCGCCGGGACGCGCTGCACCGCCGTCACCCGGTCCTGATGGAGCTCGAGCGTCGCGTCCGGCCACTGCGCCTGCAGGTCGACGAGAACCTCGGCCGCGCGGGTACGACCGGAGATCCGCTCCACGAGGTACGTCGTCAGCTCCACCACCCCGGCTCGTGAGTCGACGACGACGTAGGTGAGCACATCGTCGACCCAGATCGGCACGTCGCCGTCCGTGTCCGGTTCGATCTCCTCGGCGAGGACCGTCGACAGGACGCGCAGCACGGCCGCGCGCAGCGCGTCGTCGTCTCCGGTGGCGATCGGGAAGTCCCAGTCGAGTTCGCTCACTCGGATCCGCCCGTACCCGCGACGGCCGAACGCGCGTCGCCGGCGCCACCGAGCACGAGCAGCAGCATCGTCGTCAGGGGCGAATCGTCGAGGCCGGTGGCAGGAAAGGAGTACCGCAGCACCACGTCCGCCTCGGCGTCCCGCTCGACGAGATGGATCGACCCGAACTGCAGGGCGTCCGCTGCCGTGGCGACGCGCGTGCGCAACGCGTCGTCGAGGGGCAGGTCCCACGCGAGGATCCCGGTCAGCGACACCACGTCGAGACCCTCGGTGAGGGTCACCACCCGCACGGCGCAGGGCACGCCCGCGTAGTCGAATCCCAGCGCGTCGTCGCCGTTCGTCCTGGGTTCGTGCAGGGCGACGAACCCCGCCAGCGCGGACGCGATCCGCTCGCGCAGGCTCAGTCCGCTCGGGTCCGTCCCGCCGGGGTCGGGTACCCGGTCGCCCCGCCCGGTCCCGGCGTCCGTCACTTCACACCCCCGAATCGACGGTCGCGCGAGGCGTATTCCACACACGCGGCCCACAGGTCCCGACGGTCGAAGTCGGGGAACATCTTGTCCTGGAACACCATTTCGGCGTAGGCCGACTGCCAGAGCAGGAAGTTCGAGGTGCGCTGCTCACCGGACGGCCGCAGGAACAGGTCCACGTCCGGCATGTCGGGTTCGTCGAGATACCGCGCCACCGTGGCCTCGGTGACACGATCCGGGTCGAGCTGTCCGGCGGCCACCCGGTGCGCGATTTCCCTTGCAGCGTCGGCGATCTCGGCTCGGCCCCCGTAGTTCACGCACATGGTGAGAGTCATCACGTCGTTGTCGCGGGTCAATTCCTCGGCGATCTCGAGTTCCTTGACGACACTGCGCCACAGCTTGGGCCGTCGTCCGGCCCAGCGCACGCGCACCCCCATCTCGTGCATCTCGTCGCGCCGGCGCCGGATCACATCCCGGTTGAAGCCCATGAGGAAGCGCACCTCGTCCGGGCTGCGCTTCCAGTTCTCGGTGGAGAACGCATACGCCGAGAGCCACTTGACGCCCATCTCGATGCAGCCGCACACGGTGTCCATCAGCACCGCCTCGCCGCGTTCGTGGCCGGCGGTGCGGGGCAGGCCGCGTTCCTGTGCCCAGCGTCCGTTGCCGTCCATGACCAGGGCGACGTGCCGCGGGATCAGCTCGGGCTGCAGCCCCGGTGGGCGGGCGCCGGACGGATGCGGGTCGGGCGGCCGGATCTCGCGGTCACGCGATGGTTGCGGGGTGCGGCGTCGAATCACGCCCCCCATCCTGCCCGACCGTCTCCCCGTCCACAGCCACGGCATGGGGACGACTGCGTTCGATGAGTGGCAATGTCCGCAACTGCCGCTCCAGATGCCACTGCAGGTGGGCGGCGATCAAGCCACTGGCCTGCCCGCGCGTGGCCGCCGGCACCGTTTCGGTGCCCTCCCAGCGACCGTGGAACAACGCGTCCATCAGGTCCAGCACCCCCGCACCGGGGGTCGCGGCACCCGGCGGACGGCACTGCACGCACACCGCTCCCCCGGCCGCGACATGGAACGCGCGGTGCGGGCCGGGCTCGTCGCAGCGGGCGCAGCGGCCGATCGCAGGTGCCCAGCCGGCGTAGGCCATCGCGCGCAGCAGGTACGCGTCGAGAATCAGCTCCGGCGGCCGGATCCGGTCGGACAGCGCGCGGAGCGCACCGACGGTGAGGCGGTGCAGTTGCGGGACGGGGGCGCGTTCCTCACCGGCGAGCCGTTCGGCGGTCTCGAGGACGGCGCACGCGGTGGTGTAGCGGCCGTAGTCGTCGACGATGTCGGCACCGAACGCGTCGACGGTCTGGACCTGCGTGACGATGTCGAGGCTGCGGCCCGGATGCAGCTGCACGTCGATGTGCGCGAACGGCTCGAGCCGGGCCCCGAACTTCGAGCGGGTGCGCCGCACACCCTTCGCGACGGCCCGCACGAGTCCGTGGCGACGGGTGAGCAGGGTGACGATGCGGTCGGCCTCGCCCAGCTTGTGCTGGCGCAGCACCACCGCGTGATCCCGGTACAACCTCACGATCCGAGTCTGTCACGCCCGGCCGACACCCGCCGCACGCCACGTCCGGGTTCGCTCGGTCGGCTCAGGTGGCGCTGCGCTCGTCGGCACCCATCGCCCCGAGCACGGCCTGCCGGGTAGCGGGACCGCCGGTGATCCGGCGCTCGCCGGCGCCGTTGACGAGCAGCCGGCCCCAGCGCTGCTCGTCGAACTCGGCGGGGGCGGTGGAGCCGAGGAATTCCTCGACGACCCGGACGAACCGGATGGGGTCGTCGCGGAACGGGAAGTGACCGGAGTTGCGGAAGATCTCGAGCCGGGAATGCGGCATCGCCGAATGCGCCAGGTGCGCGTGCCCGACGGGGATCACGCTGTCGTGCTCACCCCAGATCAACTGCACGGGCAGGTCCTCGGTCAGGTAGCAGCGGTCGAGCATCGTCACCGCCTGACCACGCCAGTCCACGACGGCCCGCAGTGTGCGCAGAAACGCCTCGCACGCCGTGGGATCGGG
Organism: Rhodococcus sp. GXMU-t2271; assembly: GCF_041414735.1. Classification (NCBI taxonomy): domain Bacteria; kingdom Bacillati; phylum Actinomycetota; class Actinomycetes; order Mycobacteriales; family Nocardiaceae; genus Rhodococcus; species Rhodococcus sp. GXMU-t2271. The sequence continues at coordinate 110,757 of NZ_JAUIZP010000006.1, read as the reverse complement.
CAGGCCCCCGAGAACCCGGATCAGGTCCGAGGTGTCGTGCAGCAGGACACCGGGACGCAGCGGCGTGTCGTGCCAGCGGCCCAGCAGACCCCCGGCGATCCGCACAGCGGGCATGGCGCCCGGGAGCCGCAGCAGCTTGAGCGCCTCGCTCAGTCCCGGCACGGACAGCAGCCGCAGGGCGGGGTGCACATCCTTGGTGACACCACCGGCCGAGACCAGCACGAGCCGCTCGACCAACTGCGGGAACTGGTACGCGAACTGCATCGCGACGCCCCCGCCGAGGGAATGCCCGACCACCGTGACGCGGTCGATGCCCAGCACCGACAGCAGATCTCGCACACCGTTGGCGTATCCGGCGACCGAGTAGTCGCTGCGGGGCTTGTCGGAGCGCCCGTGGCCGAGCAGGTCGGGCGCGATGACCGTGTACCTGCGGGCCAGGTGCGGGATGACCTCCCGCCAGGTCGAGGAGTTGTCGCCGATCCCGTGAATCAGCAGCAGCGCGGGTCCCTCACCGGCAATCCGGAACGCGCGGCGGTAGCCGTGGATGGTCCGGAAGACCACCCGCGTCTCCGTATCCGGTACGCGCCGGAGGTTGCGTGTGCGTGATGAACCCATGTGTAACTCCTGACAGCCGATCTCTACGACATCCCGGTAGGCGCCCGCGATATCCCCGGGGGCATACCCAGCGCCCCACCACACATGCCCTCAATGTGACGAGCATCACACTTCCGAACTCGAACACTCGACCTGACGTACTGGAACAAGTTACTGTTCGCTCGAACGAACAGCTACCGGAGGATGCCGCCGCATGACCACACCCCAGGCCGACACCCGAGCGCCGGGGCTCGCCGCCGAGGCCGCCGCGCTGGCCGCGGGCGCCACCACGTCCGTCGCCGCGACACGGGCGGCCCTGGACCGCATCGCGACCGCCGATCCCGCCCTCAACGCCTTTCGGAGCGTCCGCCGCGAGCAGGCCCTCGCCGAGGCCGAGCAGGCCGACCGGCGTCTCGCCGCCGGGGTCCGCCTCCCCCTGCTCGGCGTGCCGGTCGCGGTGAAGGACGACACGGACATCGCGCAGGAGGTCACCGCGTTCGGATGTGCCGGCGAGTTCACCGCCTGTGGGCAGGACGCGGAAGTGGTGCGACGACTGCGGGCAGCCGGCGCCGTGATCGTCGGCAAGACGAACACCCCCGAACTGGGCCAGTGGCCGTTCACCGGTGGCAGCGCCTTCGGGCACACCCGCAACCCGTGGCACCGCGACCACACCCCCGGCGGGTCCTCCGGGGGCAGCGCTGCGGCGGTGGCGGCGGGCATGGTGTCCGCGGCGCTGGGCTCGGACGGCGCCGGGTCGGTCCGTATCCCGGCCGCCTGGACCAACCTCGTGGGGATCAAGCCGCAGCGTGGCCGGATCTCGATGTGGCCCGACCCCGAGGCGTTCTACGGCCTGACCACGCACGGCACCCTCGCCCGTACGGTCGCCGATGCCGCGCTGTTGCTCGACGCTGTCGCCGGCGGCCACGTCGGCGACCTGCACGAAGCCGAGTCCGTCACGGTGTCCGACGCCGTGGGCCGCGATCCGGGCCGGCTCCGCATCGCGCTCTCGTTCGCCCTGCCGTACACCGCTACCCGCGCCCGCCTGCACGACGAGATCCGGGCGAGCGTCGAATCCCTCGCCGGCACCCTGCGCGCCCTGGGTCACGAGGTCACTCTCGCCGACCCCGCCTACGGAAAACTGCTGGGCCTGAACTTTCTGCCCCGGTCCATGGCGGGAATCGACGACTGGGTGCGGCGCCTGCCGGACCCCGCCCTGGCCGACCCCCGGACCCGCGCGAACGCGCGCACCGGCCGATTGCTCCGCGGCCGCCCGCTCCGTGCCGCGCGGGCCGCCGAACCACGCATACGCCGGCGCATCGGCTCGATCTTCGACCGGTTCGACGTCATCCTCGCCCCCACCACGGCCACTCCGCCGCCGACGGTGGACGCAATGGACGGTCTCGGCGGCTGGGCCACCGACAAGGTGATCACTGCCGCCTGCCCCTACACCTGGCCGTGGAACGTCCTGGGCTGGCCGAGCGTGAACATCCCGGCGGGCTTCACCGGAGCGGGCCTGCCGGTCGGCGCCCAGCTCATGGGGCACGAGAACGCCGAGCCCGTGCTGATCTCCCTTGCCTCGCAGCTCGAGTCGGAACTGCGCTGGGATCGTCACACGCCGCGGCGATGGTGGTGAGCTCGATGGGCACGGATGTCCGCAGCAGGATCGTCGCCGCGACCCTGCACCTGATCGGCACGGACGGCATCGCCGCAGTCACCAACCGCCGCATCGCCGCCCGGGCGGAGGTCTCGCTCGGGTCGATCACCTACCACTTCCCCACCCAGTCCGATCTGCTGCGCTCGGCGCTCACGACATTCGTCGCCGACGAGACCACACGACTGCGCGAGCTCGCACAGGAGTACCGGGGCCGGGATCCGAGCCTGGTCGACGCCGCAGCACTCACCGAGCAGGTTGCCGAGGACTTGTCGTTCTCGGCCGAACGGATCGCCCCGTTCGAGCTCTACATCCAGGCGGGCAGGGATGCCCGGCTGCGGGACGCCGCGGCACAGTGCTGGTCCGCCTACGATGCGCTGACCGCAACGATCCTCACCGAACTCGGCGTACCCCGAGCGGAATCGATCGCGCCGACGCTGGTGGCCACGATCACGGGCCTGCAGCTGCGGCGCCTCGCCACCGGCGGTGCGGTGGACATCGCGACCTCCGTGCTGCACCTGGTCCGCAGCGCGGTCTCCCCGGACACCGCGGGAGGTGACCCGGGCACCGGTCACACCACGGTGGCGACGACGAAGATCACGTAGGCCGCGAGGGCGCTCCGCACGACGACGTCGACCGACCGGCGCGGGGCCCGCACCGCGAACAGGACGGAGGCCGTCGCCAGCAGCGCCCAGCACGCCGGATGTCCGTAGCGGATCGCCGCTTCCTGCACACCGGTCGTGGTGCCGGCCTTCGCGGGCACCACGAACAGCCAGAGCACGGCGAGCCCGAGACACAATGCCGCCAGGACGACGCCGACGGCGACGCGATTCCGCGTCACCACCGCCCGTACACCGCTCGCCGAATCACCGTTCACGGCTGTCTCTTCCGCGTTCGCAGCCCGGGGCCGTGGCCCCCGAGACCTCTCGGGGACCACCGTAGATCAGAAGCCGAGGCGGCCGAGTTGCTTCGGATCACGCTGCCAGTCCTTGGCGACCTTGACGTGCAGATCGAGGTAGATCTTCACACCGAGCAGCTTCTCGATCTGCGACCGGGCGGCGGTACCGACCTCGCGCAGGCGCGCACCACCCTTGCCGATGACGATGCCCTTCTGGCTCGGCCGCTCCACGTACAGCAGCGCATGCACGTCGAGCAGTTCGCCCTGCTTCTCGGTTCGGCCCTCCCGCTCGGAGATCTCCTCGATCACTACCGCGAGCGAATGGGGCAGCTCGTCGCCGAGCCCCTCGAGCGCGGCCTCGCGGATCAGCTCGGCCATGAGCGTCTCCTCGGGCTCGTCCGTCAGCTCCCCGTCGGGGTAGAACGCCGGCCCGGGTTCCATGTGCGAGGCGAGAACGTCGACGAGGACCTCGAGCTGTTCCCCCGAGGTGGCGGACACGGGCACGACGTCCACGTCGGGCCCCAGCAGCTCGGACACGGCGAGCAGCTGCGGTGCGAGCCGTTCCTTGCCGACCTTGTCGATCTTCGTGACGATGCCGATCAGCTTCGTGCGGGGGGCGACCTGCCGCACCTGTTCGACGATCCAGCGGTCGCCGGGGCCGATCTTCTCGTCCGCCGGGATGCACACGCAGACGGCGTCGACCTCCGAATAGGTGTCGCGCACCAGGTCGTTGAGGCGCTGCCCGAGCAGGGTCCGCGGCCGGTGCAGGCCGGGAGTGTCGACGAGGATGATCTGTGCGTGTTCCCGGTGCACGATGCCCCGGATGGTGTGCCGGGTGGTCTGCGGGCGCGACGAGGTGATCGCGATCTTGCTGCCCACGAGCGCATTCGTCAGCGTCGATTTGCCGGTGTTGGGGCGGCCGACGAAACACACGAAGCCGGAACGGAAGTCGGGATCGGTCAATGCAGAGCTCCTCGTCTGTGGTGCCGCCGGACGGATCGGCACGGGGTGTGGGGCCTCGGCGACGAGGTCACCCGTCGACCGGCTCCTCGGCGACCGCGGCGGCCTCCTCGGTCGCGGGAACCCGTTGCACGTACACGGTGTTGATGCGGACCCGGCCGCGGGCGTCGCGGCCGCCCTCGCCGCGCAGCCGCAAGCCGTGGATCTCCACCTCCGAGCCCGGCAACGGTACCCGGCCGAGCACGAACCCGAGCAGTCCGCCGACGGTGTCGACCTCGAGATCGTCGAGCGCGACGTCGAACAGGTCACCGAGGTCCTCGACGGGCAACCGAGCGGAGACCCGGAAGGTGTCGTCGCCGAGATCCTCGACGGGGGCGATCTCTGCGGTGTCGTACTCGTCGGCGATCTCGCCGACGATTTCCTCGATGATGTCCTCGATGGTGACGAGACCGGCGATGCCGCCGTACTCGTCGACGAGCAGCGCCATGTGGTTGCGGTCGCGCTGCATGTCGGCCAGCAGATCGTCGAGACGCTTGGAATCGGGGACGAACACCGCCGGGCGCATCACCTCGGCCACGGTCACACTCCGGCCGCCGTCGCGTGAATAGTAGGTCTGCTGCACCAGATCCTTCAGGTACACGACGCCACGGATGTCGTCGACGTTCTCCCCGACCACGGGGATGCGGGAGTGCCCGCTGCGTACCGCGAGCGAGGTGGCCTGGCCGGCGGTCTTGTCCGCCTCGATCCACACCATCTCGGGACGCGGCACCATCACCTCGCGCGCGGTGGTGTCACCGAAGTCGAACACCGACTGGATCATTCGCCGTTCCTCGGCCGCGACGACGCCGCGCTCCTGGGCCATGTCCACCAGCTCGCGCAGCTCGATCTCGTTGGCGAACGGCCCGTTCCGGAATCCGCGACCGGGGGTGATCGCATTGCCGATCAGGATCAGCAGTCTGCTCAGCGGGCCGAGCAGCACACCGATCACGCGCAGCGGCACCGTCGCGCCCAGGGCGATGGAATACGCGTGCTGGCGGCCGAGGGTGCGCGGACCCACGCCGATCACCATGTAGTCCACGAGCACCATGACCACGGCAGCGGTGACCAGCGCCCAGGTGTGGTCCATCCGGTCGAGCAGCGCCGCCACCAGCACGACCGTCGCGGTGATCTCGCACAGAATGCGCAGCAGCACCATCAGGTTGACGTACCGGGGGCGGTCTCCGAGGATCACCAGCAGCTTCTGCGCGCTGGGCCGTTCGCCCTTCGCGAGTTCCTCCACCCGGGCCGGGGAGACGGTGTTCAGCGCCGAGTCGACCGCCGCGAACAATCCGCCGAGCGCCACCAGCACGACGGCGGCGACGACGAGCGCGGGGGCACTCATGCCGATGCTCCGAACACGACGCCGCTACCGCTCGGTCGGGTCGAAGAACCCGGCCTTGCCGAGGAGCTGCTGGTCGCGGGCGGCGAGCCGGGCCTCGTGCTCGGCGCGCCGCAGTTCCTCGTACCACTCCTCGAGGAGCTGATTCTGCAGACCGAACATCTCCTTCTCCTCGTCGGGTTCGGCGTGGTCGTAGCCGAGCAGGTGCAGAACGCCGTGGACCGTGAGCACGGCGAGTTCGTGCGCGAGTGAATGGCCGGCCTTGTCGGCCTGTTCCGCAGCGAAGGACGGGCACAGCACGATGTCGCCGAGCATGGAGGGGCCGGGCTCGGGAGCGTCGGGGCGGCCGCCGGGTTCGAGCTCGTCCATGGGGAAGGACATCACGTCGGTGGGGCCGGGCAGGTCCATCCAGCGCATGTGCAGATCGGCCATGGTGCCGGAGTCGACGAGCACCATCGACAGTTCTGCGGCCGGATGCACGTCCATCCGGGCGATGACGAACCGCGCGATGTCGATCAGGTCCTCCTCGGCGACGTCCATCCCCGATTCGTTCGAGATCTCGATGCTCATCTGTGCAGTTCCTTCTGGGCAGGTGCGGACACGGCGGGTGCGAGGCTGGAGGGGCCTTCGATCGCGGTCACCGGCGTGGCACCCGGTTCTGGGCCGCCGCCCGCCGTTGGGCGCGGTTGCCCATCGCCACGCCGGTCGGCCGATCGGCCTCGAAGCGCTCGTAGGCGTCGACGATGTCGGAGACGAGCCGGTGGCGCACGACGTCGCTGCTGTCGAGGACCGCGAAGTGGATTCCGTCGATGCCGTCGAGGATCTCGGCGGCGGCGGCCAGTCCGGAGCGGGCACCACCGGGCAGGTCCACCTGCGTGGTGTCGCCGGTGACGACGATCTTCGATCCGAAGCCGAGCCGGGTCAGGAACATCTTCATCTGTTCGGCGGTCGTGTTCTGGGCCTCGTCGAGGATGATGAACGCGTCGTTGAGGGTTCGCCCGCGCATGTACGCCAGCGGTGCGACTTCGATGACTCCGGCCTGCATGAGCTTCGGGATGGCTTCCGGATCCATCATGTCGTGCAGCGCGTCGTGCAGCGGGCGCAGGTACGGGTCGATCTTCTCGTGCAGCGTGCCGGGCAGGAAGCCGAGGCGCTCCCCCGCCTCGACGGCAGGACGGGTGAGGATGATGCGGGTGATCTGCTTCGATTGCAGGGCCTGCACGGCCTTGGCCATGGCGAGGTACGTCTTGCCGGTGCCCGCGGGCCCGATACCGAACACGATCGTGTTGGTGTCGATGGCGTCGACGTAGCGCTTCTGGTTGAGGGTCTTGGGCCGGATGGTCTTGCCGCGCCGGGACAGGATGTCGAGGCTCAGGACGTCGGCCGGCGCGTCGGACAGGCCCTGCGTGAGCATTCCCACGGTGCGGCGCACCGCGTCCGGGGTCACCGCCTGGCCGCGTCCGACGAGGGTGACCAGCTGCCCGAGCACCCGTTCCGCGAGCGCGACGTCCGCGGGCGCGCCGATGAGGGTGACGGAGTTGCCGCGTACGTGGATGTCCGCGCCGAGAGCCCGTTCGAGGGCGATGAGATTCTCGTCGGCCGAGCCGAGCAACGGTGCCGCAGCTTCGGGGGGCAGGTCCAAGTTGGAACGGACGGTGGTCCGTTCGGCGTTCCCGGTCTCTCGGGTGTCGTCTGGTTCACTCACGTGGACGGTACGGCCTGCTTTCGGTTCGGCTGGCGCACGACGGGCGTCGTGACGATGTCAGTCTAGCGCCGGGTGTCTCCGCGCCCCACCGCATTGCCGCCCGGGGCGGGTGCCCGGTGCCGATCCTGCTGCGTTCGCCGGGCCTGCTGGACGACGGCGACGGCACGCTCCGGCGGAACCCCCATCAGGACGAGGGCGGCGAGGGCGACGGATTCACCCGCGTCGTGCACCATGCCGCGGTTGGCCTGTTCGAGGGTGGCCATGGTGAGCCCCTCGAGCATTCCGACGAGGACGACGGGCGGCAGGTAGGCGGAGAACACCCCAGACCGCCGGCCCCGCTCCACGATCGCGAGGGTGCGGGTGCGCAGCGGGGCGATGAGCTCCCCGATGCGCTCGTCGCCGACCTCCTTGCGCGCGAAGGACAGCAGCACGCGGAAGCGGTCTCCGACGGGCCAGGTCATGAGGGCAGCGACGGCGAGCGCCAGGTCGGGTTCCTCGGGATCCGGCCGGTCGACGGCCGCCGCGAGCGCGGCGGCCGCCTCCTCCGCGATGCCGTCGACGAGCGCCTCGCGGCTCGGGAAGTGGGCGTAGACGGTGCGGCGCACCACGCCGGCAGCCTGGGCGACCTCGTCCATGCTGGCGTCCGGATCGGCGGCGAAACACCCCATGGCCGCCTCGAGGATCCGGGCTCGGTTCCCGCTCGTCCGCCGCCGCGGCCCCCGGATCGGTTCCGCCACGTGAACACCTTCTTCCACCGCCGAGTGTGACGTCCGTCAACTTTACTTGCACACTCGTGTGCAAATTTCTAACTTGCACATGGTTGTGCAAATAGTTGCCGATGTCCGCACGTGTGAGGAGCAGAGATGACCTCGAACCTGGTCCGCCCGACCACGGATCCCGCCCGCCCGTATCCGCGCCGGTGGGCCGGCCTCGCCGTGCTCTGCCTGAGCCTGCTGATCGTCGTGATGGCGAACACCGCGCTCATCGTCGCGGCCCCGAGCATGCTGCGCGAACTTCAGCTGACCAGCACCGACCTGCAGTGGGTGATCGACGGCTACACCGTGCCCTACGCCGCGCTGATGCTGCTCGCGGGCGTCCTCGGCGACCGCTACGGCCGGCGGCGCGCCCTCCTCACCGGGCTCGCCGTCTTCGCCGCGGGCGCCGTGTTCGGCAGCCTCGCCGGCACCGCGGCCGAGGTGATCGGCGCCCGCATCACGATGGGCGTCGGCGCCGCGGTGATCATGCCCGCGACCCTGTCCCTGCTCGTCGCCATGTTCCCCGCCGCGGAACGACCCCGCGCCATCGCCGCCTGGGCCGCGACGTCCGGACTGGCGATCGCACTCGGCCCCCTCCTCGCGGGGTGGCTGCTCGAACAGCACTCGTGGGGCTCGACGTTCCTCGTCAACGTGCCGATCGCGGCGTTCGCCGCCGTCGCGGCGCTCGCGCTGGTGCCGCCCTCCCGGGCCGAACACGTCACTCGCATCGACTGGGTCGGCGGCGCCCTGTCCGTGGCCGCCGTCGGCGCGCTCGTCGCCGGCATCATCGAGGGATTCCACTTCGGTTGGCACGCAACGGCGCTCGGCGCGCTGACGGTCGCCGTTCTCGCGGGCGGCGGCTTCGTCGCCTGGGAGCTGCGGCACCCGCAGCCGCTGCTGGCCCTCGGGCGCGTCGCCGACCGGTCCGTCGCAGGTGCGTGCCTGTCCGTGCTGCTGCTCTTCCTCACGTCGTTCGGGGCGATCTACTTCGTGGCGCAGCAGTTCCAGTTCGTGTTCGGCTACAGCCCGCTCGAGACCGGTCTGCGCCTGCTTCCGCTGGCCGCGGCCGTCTCGATCGGCTCGGCCGTGAGCGGCCGGCTGGCGCCACGTCTCGGGGCGCGCGTCGCGATCGGTGCCGGCACGGCCGCCGCCGCGATCGGCGTCCTCACCCTCACCCTGCTCGACGACGGTTCCGGATACCCGGTGTTCCTCGTCGCGCTCGTCCTTCTCGGCCTCGGCATCGGGCTGGCCGCCCCGCCGGCCACCGACCTCGTGATGAGCGGATTCCCCGAGGCCGAACTCGGCGCCGCGGGCGGCCTGAACGACACCGCGGTCGAGCTCGGCGGATCCCTCGGCATCGCCGTGCTGGGCTCGGTGCTGGCCACCACCTACCAGCGGGAGATCTCCGCGTTCCTCGCCGGACTGCCGCTCGCGGATCTCGACGGGCCGATGGCCGCGCAGGCCGACACGGCCGTCGCTGCGGCAGGCGATTCCGTGGGCGGTGCCGCGCTGGTCGCCGAGGAACTGGCGAAGAACCCGTTCGCCGCCTCCTACGCGCAGCCGCTTCTCGACGCGTCGGCCGACGCATTCTCGCGGGCGATCACGTCGGCGAGCCTCGTCGGCGGCGTCGCCCTGGCCGTCGGCGCGGTCGTCGTCACCGCGGTCCTGCCACCGCGCCGCTGAACCGTCAGCCCTCCGGACACACCTGCGAACCCAACGGCTCCGGGGCCAGCAGCAACTCGCGCGACAGCGTCCAGCTGCGGGTCCGCTTGTCGAGGAACGCGAAGTGATCCTCGCCGTCGACGACGTGCAGTGCCACCGGATCACCCGCGGCGACCGCCGCCTCGGCGTAGCGCTCGGCGACCCTCACCGGCACCTGTGCGTCCTCGGTGCCGTGGACGAGCGCGACCGGCACCCCGATCGGCACCCGATGCCGGGGCGACGCCGACCGGTACAACTGCGGGTCCGCATCGTAGGGCTGACCGAACAGATCCTCGATGTAGCCCACCCGGCGGCCACGTTCGCCCGCGGACGCGAGGTCCAGCGCACCCGCCTGGGAGACGACGAGTTCGGGACGCACCTGCGTTCGCTGGCCCGCGAGCCACACGGCGAGCTGACCGCCGGCCGAGTGCCCGACCATCCGCACCCGGCCCGGATCGAGTGCGACGCCTGCGGTCCGGGCCTGCTCGACCACGGCGGTGGCGACGGCGTCGAGGGCCGCGACGATGTCGGCCGACATCTCCGGCCACCGCCCGCCCGCACCGATCCGCCGGTACTCGACGTTCCAGGCCGCCACGCCGTGCGCAGCCAGTTCGAGCGAGAGTGGCGTACCGAGATTGAGGTGGTAGTCGCCGCTCCAGAAGCCGCCGTGGACGACCATCACCACCGGTACGGGCACGGCCGGGTCCGTGACGTCCGGCAGGTACAGGTGGCCGAACTGCTGCGGCTGCGGACCGTAGGCGATGCGCACTCGGGACATGTCCTCGAGTGTGTCAGTGGAGCGGTCGCGCATCCCAACGCGGGGTCAGCACGCCCACCGCCCCCAGCGCGACCGCCGCGGCCGTGGACGTTCGCAGCACCGTCGGCCCGAGCAGCACCGGCCGCGCTCCCGCCGTCGTCAGCGCCGCCAGCTCGGCGTCGTCGACGCCGCCCTCCGGTCCGACCACGAGCAGCAGTTCGGCGGCGTCGGCCAGGGACAGCGAGCCGAAGGGGTCGGTCGCGGACTCGTGCAGGACCGCCGCGACACCCCCGCGTGCGACCGTCGCGCGCACGGCCTCGGCGACGTCCGCGGTCCGGTGGACCGGCGCGACCTCGGGCACGTGAGGACGCCGGGACTGCTTGGCGGCCGCCACCGCGACGGCCTGCCATCGCCCGACACCCTTGGCGGCCTTCGGACCGTCCCACCGGGCGACGCACCGCGCGGCCTGCCACGGCACGAACGCGTCGGCGCCCGCCTCCGTGGCCAGTTCCACCGCCAGTTCGGAACGATCGGATTTCGGCAACGCCTGCACCACGGTGACCCGGGGACGCGGTGCGGGGACTTCCCGACGGGCCAGGACACGGGCCTCGAGCCGGTCCTTCGCGGTCGCCGTCACCTCCACGTCCGCGACGTGGCCGCGCCCGTCCGACAGGACGAGCCGCTCGCCCACCGCGATGCGCCGCACCGTCGCCGCGTGGCGACCCTCCTTGCCGTCGAGGACCGCGACCGCTCCCGCGTCGGGCAGGGGATCGAGGTAGAACAGCGTTGCGGCCACCGCGCGGCCTCAGCGCGCGCTGAACGCGTCGCGCAGCCGGGAGAAGAAGCCCCCGGCGTGCTGCGAGCCGGTGGTGACGACCTCGGGCACCTCGTGCTCGCGCTTGCGCCGGAACTCCTCGAGCAGCTTGACCTGCTTGCCGTCGAGCTTCGACGGGACGACGACCTCGAGGTGGGCGTGCACGTCCCCGCGCACCCCGGAACGCAGTTTGGGCATGCCGTGCCCGCGGAGCACCACCACCGACCCGGGCTGAGTGCCGGGATCGACGGTAATCTCGGCGGGCCCGTCGACGAGGGTGTCGAGCACGACGGTGGTGCCGAGTGCCGCGTCGACCATCGGGACCCGGATCGTGCAGTGCAGGTCGTCGCCGTCGCGCACGAACACGTCGTGCGCCTGCTCGATGATCTCGACGTACAGGTCGCCGGCGGGACCGCCGCCGGGGCCGACCTCGCCCTGCGCCGCCAGCCGGATACGCATGCCGTTGCTGACACCGGCCGGCACCTTGACCGTGATCTCCCGGCGAGCCCGCACCCGGCCGTCGCCGCCGCACTTGCGGCACGGGTCCGGGATCGTCTCCCCGGCACCGCGGCACGTCGGGCACGGCCGCGACGTCATGACCTGGCCGAGGAACGAGCGCTGCACCGACTGCACCTCACCGGCGCCGCCACACGTCTCGCAACGCACGGCCTTGGAGTCGCCGTGGGTGCCGGACCCGGCACACCCGTCGCACAGGATCGCGGTCTCCACGGCGATCTGCTTGGTGACACCGGTGGCGCACTCCTCGAGTGTCAGCCGGGTGCGCAGCAGCGAGTCCGCGCCGGGCTGGACGCGGCCGCGCGGTCCGCGGGAGGTGGTCGCCCCGCCGCCGAAGAACGCCTCGAACACGTCGCCGAGACCACCGAAGCCGGCTCCCGAGAAGCCCCCACCCGCACCCGGACCGGTTTCGAGCGGATCCCCGCCGAGATCGACGATGCGCCGCTTCTCCGGGTCGGAGAGCACCTCGTACGCTGCGGAGATCTCCTGGAACCTCTTCTGCGCCGCCTCGTCCGGGTTCACATCCGGGTGGTGCTCGCGCGCAAGCTTGCGGTACGCCCGCTTGATCTCCTGATCGGTCGCGTTCTTCGACACGCCGAGCGTCCCGTAGTAGTCCCGTGCCACGTGAGTTCTTCGTCCTTCTCTATTCGCACAGATGTTGTGTCGTCGGATGGTGCGTCGGCGCCGAGCGGCGCTCAGCGTTCGCCGAGCACCTCACCGATGTAGCGGGCAACCGCAGCCACCGACGCAATCGTCCCCGGATAGTCCATCCGGGTGGGGCCGAGCACACCGAGGCCACCGAAGACGGTGCCCGCGGCACCGTACCCGGTGGACACCACGGACGTGCCGCGCATCTGCTCGACCTGGGTCTCCTCGCCGATTCGCACCGTCACGCGCCCGGCGTCCTGGGTCGCCGCCAGCAGCTTGAGGACCACCACCTGTTCCTCGAGCGCCTCGAGCACGGTACGCAACGAGCCGGGGAAGCCGGCGTGCGCGTCGAAGTCGGCGGCGTTGCGCGTCAGGTTCGCCGTGCCGCCGAGCACGAGCCGTTCCTCGGGATGTTCGACGAGGGTTTCCACCAGCACGGTGGCGCACCGGATGACCGCATCGCGCAGGTCGTCGGGCGCGTCCCCGGCGAGCTCGCTCACCGCGATCGACGCCGCGGCGAGGCGCTTGCCGGTCAGCGCCGCCCCGAGCAGGTCCCGCAGCCGCGACAGGTCTTCTTCGCCGAGGACGTCACCGAGCTCGACGATGCGCTGGTCCACCCGCCCCGAGTCGGTGATGAGCACCAGCAGCAACCGCGCAGGTGTCAGCGCGACCACCTCGAGATGGCGGACCGAGGACGCCGACAGCGTGGGGTACTGCACCACCGCGACCTGCCGGGTCAGCTGCGCCAGCAACCGGACGCCGCGGCGCAGCACGTCGTCGAGGTCCACCCCCGACTCGAGGAACTGCAGGATCGCGCGGCGCTCGGCGCCCGAGAGGGGTTTGACGTCGGCGATCCGGTCGACGAACTGGCGGTAACCCTTGTCGGTGGGAACCCGGCCCGAGCTGGTGTGCGGCTGGGTGATGTAACCCTCGGCCTCGAGCACGGCCATGTCGTTGCGGACCGTCGCGCTGGACACACCCAGATTGTGGCGTTCGACGAGCGTCTTCGAACCGATCGGTTCCTTGGTGGACACGTAATCGGCCACGATCGCTCGCAACACCTCGAAGCGTCGTTCCTCGGTGCTCGACATCCCGCCCACCTCCGTCTCTGCAGTCGCACCCGGACGGCACGCATCACCGCAGGACGGTGCACTGCGTGCCGTTTCGCTCCAGTTTAGTCGCCGGGCCGGGGCGGCGAGCGGCGCGGCGCCCGTCGACGATGCGTCGTAAGTTGGTGCCATGATCTTCAAGGGCGTCCGGGACGGCAAGCCGTATCCCGACCACGGGCTCTCGCTGCGCGACTGGGCGCAGATCCCGCCCCGGCAGGTGCGGCTGGACCAGATCGTCACCACCACCAAGGTGCTCGAACTCGACCGGCTGCTGTCGGAGGACTCCACCTTCTACGGTGACCTCTTCCCCCACGCCGTCCAGTGGAAGGGCGTGCTGTACCTCGAGGACGGCCTCCACCGGGCCGTACGTTCGGCGCTGCGCAACCGCACGGTTCTGCACGCGCGGGTGTTCGACTACGACGTCCTGTTCCCGCCCACGACGGACACCGACACCGCCGAGTCGTAGACGACGCACGGCCGTAGGGCATGACACCACGCCGCCGCGCGATCAGGCGGCCCGCCGCCGCGCGATCAGGCGGCCCGCCGCCGCGCGATCAGGCGGCCCGCCGCCGCGCGATCAGGCGGCCCGCCGCCGCGCGATCAGGCGGCCCGCCGCCGCGCGATCAGGCGGCCCGCCGCCGCGCGATCAGGCGGCCCGCCGCCGCGCGATCAGGCGGCCCGCCGCCGCGCGATCAGGCGGCCCGCCGCCGCGCGATCAGGCGGCCCGCCGCCGCGCGATCAGGTCAGGATCGTGCGCACCACGGCGTCGGCGAGGAGCCTGCCCCGGTCGGTGAGCACGAGCCGGCCGGCGCGCAGTTCGGCGAGCCCGTCCGCAACGACCGTCTCGGCAGCGCGGCGTTCGTCCGGGGCGAGCACGTCCAGCGGCAAGCCGGTGCGCAGCCGCACCTCGAGCATCACCCGCTCGGTGTGGACGTCGTCGGCGGTGAGCAGTTCGCTGCCGCCGACGGGGAGGTCACCGGCGGCGAGCGCGTCCGCGTAGCGTGCCGGGTGTTTGACGTTCCACCAACGCACGCCGCCGACGTGGCTGTGGGCGCCCGGCCCGGCCCCCCACCAGTCGCCGCCGTCCCAGTAGCCGAGATTGTGGGCGCACCGTGCCGACGGATCGTCGGCACGAGCCCAGTTCGACACCTCGTACCAGGTCAGTCCGGCGGCCTCGAGCCGCGCGTCGATGCGCTCGTAGCGGGCCGCGAGAACGTCGTCGTCGGGAGCCGGCAGCTCACCCCGCCGCACCCGGCGGGCGAGCGCGGTGCCGTCCTCGACGATCAGCGCATACGCCGAGACGTGATCGACGCCCGCCGCGAGCACGGCATCGAGGGACGCGTCGAGGTCCTCGTCCCGCTCCCCGGGGGTCCCGTAGATCAGGTCGAGATTGACATGGCCGAACCCGGCGGCGCGTGCCTCGCCCGCCGCCGCGACGGCCCGGCCCGGGGTGTGAGTGCGGTCGAGTACCGCCAGCACGTGCGGGGCAGCCGACTGCATGCCCAGCGACACCCGCGTGTATCCGGCCGCACGGATGCGGTCGAAGAAGGCCGGGGACGTCGATTCCGGGTTGGACTCCGTCGTCACCTCCGCGCCGGGGGCGAGGCCGAAGCTCGATCGCACCGCGTCGAGCACCTGCCCCAGGCCGTCGGCACCGAGCAGCGACGGGGTGCCACCACCGACGAAGACGGTCTGCGCCGCCGGAGACCCGAGCAGCTGCGCCGCGGCATCGAGTTCGCGGCGCAGGCCCTCGAGCCACGACTGCGGGGACGCCGAGGTGCCGAGCTCCCCGGCGGTGTAGGTGTTGAAGTCGCAGTAGCCGCAGCGGGTCGCGCAGAACGGGACGTGCACGTACACACCGAACGGGCGGGAACCGACCCCGGCCAGCGCCGAAGCCGGCAGCTCGAGTCCTGCACCGACTCCGACACGCGTTCCGCTCACTCCCCCAGTGTTCCAGAAGCCCGCACGGGGCCCGTCGCTCCAACACGGTCCGGACACGCCACTCCGCGTCCGGCCCTGTCACCTCGGCATTTCCCCGATTTCCGGTGTAAATACCGCCACGTTTCGAGAACAGGGCCGTGACATGGCACAATGGTCCCCATGACCGGACCCGGAGTGCGACTCGTGGCGCGACGCCACGTCGACCTCAAGCGCGTCTGTGCATCGCGGTGTCTGTCCTGCACCGCCGGTTTCTGCGCCGACTGTCGATAGTCGGCCCACCCCCTCCGGCAGACCCCGATTCCTGCCGGGTCGAGGCATGTCCGCGCGGGCTCAGCCCCGCCCAGCCGACCCCCGATCCGGCCCCTCGCGAATTCCAGGAGTACCCGTATGTCGTCGACCACCGACGTCTCCCCCGCCGGCGATACCACCGACACCGCCGTGGCCCGCCCCCGCTCCACCCGCCCCGCCAAACGGCGCGCGGAGGGCCAGTGGGCACTCGGATACCGTGAGCCGCTCAATCCCAACGAGCAGGTCAAGAAGGACGACAACCCGCTCAACGTGCGTCGTCGCATCGAAGACATCTACGCGCACACCGGATTCGACGGCATCGACCGGACCGACCTGCGCAACCGGTTCCGCTGGTGGGGTCTGTACACCCAGCGCGAACAGGGCTACGACGGCACCTACACCGGCGACGAGAACATCGATCTGCTCGAGGCGAAGTACTTCATGATGCGGGTGCGCTGCGACGGCGGCGCCCTGAATCTCGCGCAGCTGCGCACCATCGCGGGGATCTCGACCGAGTTCGGGCGGAACACCGCCGACCTGTCGGACCGTGAGAACGTCCAGTACCACTGGATCGAGGTCGAGAACGTCCCGGAGATCTGGCGACGCCTCGAGTCCGTCGGCCTGAAGACGACGGAGGCGTGCGGCGACTGCCCCCGTGTGGTCCTCGGCTCCCCGCTCGCGGGCGAGTCCCTCGACGAGATCATCGACGGCACACCGGCGGTCGAGGAGATCGTCCGCCGCTACATCGGCGACCCGAAGTACTCGAACCTGCCGCGCAAGTTCAAGACCGCGATCTCCGGTCAGCAGGACGTGGTGCACGAGATCAACGACGTCGCGTTCGTGGGCGTGAACCACCCGGAGCACGGCCCCGGGTTCGACCTGTGGGTCGGCGGTGGCCTCTCGACGAATCCGATGCTGGCGCAACGGGTCGGCGCGTGGGTCCCGCTCGCCGAGGTACCCGATGTGTGGGAAGCCGTCGTGTCGGTCTTCCGCGACTACGGCTACCGCCGGCTGCGGTCGAAGGCGCGGCTGAAGTTCCTGGTCAAGGACTGGGGCGTGGAGAAGTTCCGCGAGGTTCTCGAAACGGAGTACCTGAAGCGGCCGATGCTGGACGGGCCCGCCCCGGAGAAGCCGACACGACCGATCGACCACGTGGGCGTGCAGAAACTGCGCAACGGACTCAACGCGGTCGGCGTCGCCCCCATCGCGGGCCGGGTCTCCGGCACGATCCTCGCCGCCGTCGCCGACGCGGCCGAGAAGGCCGGATCCGATCGCATCCGCTTCACGCCCTACCAGAAGCTCATCGTCCTCGACGTCGCCGACGAGAAGGTCGATCAGCTGATCGCCGACCTCGACGAGCTCGGCCTGCCCGCGAACCCGACGCCGTGGCGCAAGAACCTGATGGCCTGCACGGGCATCGAGTTCTGCAAGTTGTCGTTCGTCGAGACCCGCAAGCGCTCGCAGGCGCTGGTGCCCGAACTCGAGCAGCGCCTCGCCGACATCAACGCCCAGCTGGACGTTCCGGTGACGATCAACATCAACGGCTGCCCCAACTCGTGCGCCCGGTCGCAGGTCGCCGACATCGGCTTCAAGGGCCAGCTCGTCGACGACGGGGACGGCAACCAGGTGGAGGGATTCCAGGTGCACCTCGGCGGGACGCTCGGCATGGACGCGGCGTTCGGCCGGAAGCTGCGCCAGCACAAGGTGACCAGCGCCGAGACGGGCGACTACATCGAGCGGGTGGTGCGCAACTTCGTCAAGCACCGCAACGCGGGAGAACGCTTCTCGCAGTGGGTGTTGCGCGCGGACGAGGCCGATTTGCGATGACCGGGGAGCAGACGATCGAAGGACGGAACGTGACGACGACACGGACGACGGAGGAACTGCGGGAACTGGCCGCGCAGGGGGCGGCCACTCTCGAGGGCGCCTCGGCGCAGGATCTGCTGCAGTGGACCGAGGAGAACTTCGGCGACTCGTACATCGTGGCGTCGAACATGCAGGACGGGGTGCTCGTGCACCTCGCGGCGCAGGTGCATCCCAGCGTGGACGTGCTCTTCCTCGACACCGGCTACCACTTCGCCGAGACCCTCGGCACCCGGGACGCCGTCGCGCAGGTGTACGGCGTGAACCTGGTCGAGGCCAAGGCGCAGCAGACGGTGGCCGAGCAGGACGCCCTGCTCGGTAAGGACCTGTTCGCACGGGACCCCAACGAATGCTGCCGCCTGAGGAAGGTGGTGCCGCTGAAGCAGACCCTGGCGGGCTACCAGGCGTGGGTCACCGGCATCCGCCGGGTGGAGGCCCCGACCCGGGCCAACGCCCCGCTGATCTCTTTCGACGACGCCTTCGGGCTGGTGAAGATCAACCCGATCGCCGCGTGGTCCGACGAGGACATGCAGAACTACATCGACGAACACGGGATCCTCGTCAATCCCCTGGTCGACGAGGGCTACCCCTCCATCGGGTGCGCCCCCTGCACCGCCAAACCACTACCCGGAGCCGATCCGCGCAGCGGACGGTGGGCCGGCCGAGCCAAGATCGAATGCGGGTTGCACGCCTCATGACACTCATCGACACGAAATTCACCGAATCCCGGAACACGTCGGACGGCAGCAGGTTCGACACCCTCGACGCCCTCGAGTCGGAAGCGATCCACGTCTTCCGCGAGGTCGCCGGCGAGTTCGAACGTCCGGTGATCCTGTTCTCGGGCGGCAAGGACTCGACGGTCCTGCTGCACCTGGCGCTCAAGGCCTTCTGGCCGGCGCCCCTGCCGTTCGCGCTGCTGCACGTCGACACCGGCCACAACCTTCCCGAAGTGCTCGAGTTCCGCGACCACGTCGTCGAGAAGTACGGGTTGCGGCTGCACGTGGCGAAGGTCGAGGACTACCTCGCCGACGGCCGCCTCACCGAGCGGCCCGACGGGATCCGCAACCCGCTGCAGACGGTTCCGCTGCTCGACGCCATCGCCGACAACCGTTTCGACGCGGTGTTCGGCGGCGGCCGCCGCGACGAGGAACGCTCCCGTGCCAAGGAACGGATCTTCTCCCTGCGCAACGCGTTCGGGCAGTGGGATCCCAAGCGGCAGCGGCCCGAGTTGTGGAACCTCTACAACGGCCGGCACGCTCCCGGCGAGCATGTGCGGGTCTTCCCGCTGAGCAACTTCACCGAGCTCGACATCTGGCGGTACATCGCCCGGGAGGACATCGAACTCGCGAGCATCTACTACGCCCACCAGCGCCCGGTGTACCGGCGTGACGGCATGTGGATGACACCCGGCGTGTGGGGCGGCCCGGCCGAGGGTGAGGGACTCGAGGTCCGGTCGGTGCGCTACCGCACGGTCGGTGACGGCTCCACGACGGGCGCGATCCTGTCCGAGGCGGCCGACAACGAGGCGATCCTCGACGAGGTCGCCGCGTCGCGGCTCACCGAGCGCGGCGCCACCCGCGGCGACGACCGCGTGTCCGAAGCGGCCATGGAGGACCGCAAGCGAGAGGGATATTTCTGATCATGAGCGACCTCCCCGTGCACAGCACCCAGCTGCTCCGGCTCGCCACCGCCGGCAGTGTCGACGACGGCAAGTCCACCCTCGTGGGCCGGCTCCTGTACGACACCAAGTCCGTGCTCGCCGACCAGATCGACGCGGTCACCCGCGCCTCGGTCGACAAGGGTCTCGACACCCCCGACCTGTCGCTGCTCGTCGACGGCCTGCGCGCCGAGCGCGAACAGGGCATCACCATCGACGTCGCGTACCGCTACTTCGCCACTCCCCGGCGCAGCTTCGTGCTGGCGGACACCCCGGGACACGTGCAGTACACCCGCAACACCGTCTCGGGGGCGTCCACCGCCCAGCTCGTGGTGCTGCTCGTCGACGCCCGCAAGGGCGTGGTCGCGCAGACCCGCAAGCACGCCGCCGTGCTCGCGCTGCTCGGCGTGCCCAAGCTCGTGCTGGCGGTCAACAAGATCGATCTGGTCGACGACCCGGCAGCCGTGTTCGCCGACATCTGCGGTCGGTTCAACGAGCTGACCCGGTCGCTCGGCTGGTCGC
Organism: Rhodococcus sp. GXMU-t2271; assembly: GCF_041414735.1. NCBI lineage: Bacteria > Bacillati > Actinomycetota > Actinomycetes > Mycobacteriales > Nocardiaceae > Rhodococcus > Rhodococcus sp. GXMU-t2271. The sequence continues at coordinate 91,000 of NZ_JAUIZP010000006.1, read as the reverse complement.
CGGAGGACGTGCAGGAGATCCCGGTCTCCGCCCTGCACGGCGACAACGTCGCGGTCCGTTCGGAGAACACGCCGTACTACGACGGCCCGACCCTGATCGAGCACCTCGAGTCCGTCCCGGTCGACGCCGACGTCCACGGCCGCCACGAGATCGGGCTGCGGTTCCCGGTGCAGTACGTGATCCGGCCCCGCACCGCCGACTTCCCGGACTACCGCGGCTACGCCGGTCAGATCGCGGCGGGCACCGTCCGGCCCGGCGACGAGGTCGTGATCCTGCCCGCGGGCACCCGGACCACGATCGAGCGGATCGACACCGCCGACGGCGAACTCGCTCTCGCCCATGCCGGCCGCAGCGTCACCCTGATCCTCGCGGACGACGTCGACGTCTCCCGCGGGGACGTCATCGCCGCCCCGACTGCCGCCCCGGAACCGATCGATCAGTTCGAGGCGACGGTGTGCTGGCTGGCGGAGAAGCCGCTGCGGCCCGGCGCCCGGTTGCTGCTCAAGCACGGCACCCGCACGACCCAGGCGATCGTCGGGACGCTCGAGGAGCGTTTCGACGAGCAGAACCTGACCTCGGTTCCCGCCCCGGAGTCGATCGAGCTCAACGAGATCGCCCGCATCACCGTCCGGGTCGCCGAACCCATCGCGGCCGACGACTACAAGGTCAACCGCCGCACGGGCAGCTTCCTGCTGATCGACCCCGCGGGCGGGAACACCCTCGCCGCGGGCCTGGTGGGCAACAGCCTCGCCGAGGTCGAACTCGGGGACCGCGTCCCCGCATGATCCCGCTCGTCGCCGTCGCGCACGGCAGCCGTGACCCGCGCTCGGCGCGTGCCATGGCTGCCGCGCTGGCGGTGCTACGGGACCGCCACCCGGACCGGGACGTGCGGCTCGCGTTCCTGGATCTGAACACTCCCTCGGTGGGGCAGGTCGTCGATGCTGTCGCCGCCGAGGGGCACCGCCGCGTCGTGGTGGTTCCGTTGCTGCTGGGCAGCGCCTTCCACGCCCGGGTGGATCTGCCCGCGCTCCTCGCCGAGGCCCGCGTCCGGCATCCGCGTCTCGACGTGGTCCAGGCGGACGTCCTCGGCGCCGACGAGCGCCTCGTCGCGGCGGGCCGCGAGGCGATCGGTGCAGCCGGTGTCTCCCCGACGGACCCGACCGTGGGCGTCGCCCTGTGCGCGGTCGGATCCCGGCGCCGGGACGCCAATGCCGCCACCTCGGCGATCACGCCGCGTCTGCTGCGCGGCACGGCGTGGGGGTGGGGCCGCACGTGCTTCGCCACCGCCGCGGCACCGACCGTCGTCGACGCCCTGTCGGACCTGCGTGCCGCCGGTGCCACCACGCTCGTGCTCGCCCCCTGGATGCTCGCGCCCGGGCTGCTGTGGGACCGCGCCGTCGCCGCCGCGCAGGCGGAGTTCCCCGAGGTCGTCTGTTCCGGCACCCTCGCGGACTCCCCTGCCGTCGGGTTCGTGATCGACGAACGCTACCGGCAGTCGCTCGTGCACGCCGGGGCCGCATCGCGTCACACCGCCTGACATCCACCGATTGCCTCTGGCGCACTCCGGTCGTATCGGCACAGACTGGACTCGAGGCAAGGAGGCATCGTCATGGCCACAGCACCGATTCGGCACGGGATCGTCGTCGGGGTCGACGGTTCGGACGGCTCGTTCTCCGCGGCGCACTGGGCCGCGTCCGCCGCCCGGATCTTCGGTGAGCCGTTGCACCTGGTCAACGTGCTCCCCGATGCGCCGAGCGCAACCGGCAGATCCAGGGAGGAATTCGCCAAGCTCCTGCAGGCCGACAGCGAACGGCTGCTCGAACGTGCCCGCCGCGCGGCGCTCGACGGTCGTGCGGACGTCGAGGTCGAATGCAGCAGCCGACCGGGTCCCCCGGCGAAGACGCTCGTCGAACTGTCGAATACGGCCCGTCTGCTGGTGGTCGGACGAACCACGACCGGGGAACTGCGCTCGATGTTCGCCGGCTCCGACGTCGTCCGCGTCGCCAACCATGCCCGCTGCCCGGTCGTGGCGTGGCGGGGCGAAGACGACCACGAGGAGGTGGACACACGGCCGGTCGTCGTCGGTGTCGACGGCAGCGCGTTGAGCACCGCCGCCATCGAGCACGCGTTCGAGTTCGCCTCCTTCCTCGGCGTGCCGTTGATCGCGGTGCACGCGTGGACCGAACAGTCGACACTGCGCGGCTACGACGAGTCCGCGCGCTTCGTCGACTGGTCGACGTATGCGCAGCAGAAGGCGGCCGACCTCGCGGAGAGCCTGGCCGGGTGGCGCGAGCGGTATCCCGACGTCGAGGTGCGGCCGGAGCTCGAGCGCCGCGGCGCGATGGTGGCCCTCATCGAGCGTTCCGTCGACGCGCAACTCGTCGCGGTGGGCAGTCACGGTCGCAGCACGATCGCGTCGGCCCTCCTCGGCTCCACCGGTCAGGGGCTGCTCCACCATTCCCGCTGCCCGGTACTCATCTGCCGACAATGACACCCGGACCCGCGAATCCCGGTTCACGCAGGGCATTTCGGACGCGACCGTAGGTCGGCGCCCTCCTACCGTGTCGCCTCGGCGTAGATCACGGCGATGCTGCCGGTGCCGGGCCGGAACAGTTCGGCCTCGACCGCACTCCAGCCGCCGAGATCGTCGACGGTCCACAGCGTTTCGGGAGCCGGGAAGTCGTCGGCGAACTCCCGTGCGACGCCCGGGTCGGCCGGCCGGAATCCGGCTGAGGCCCAGATCCTCTGTGCCTGCGCGGTGTAGAGGAAGTCGTTGAACTCCTGGGCGGCCACCACGTCGGGCGCGTTGTCGATCACCACGGCGGGACTGTCGATCCGGAGGGTGGTGGCCAGGGGCACGCGCCGGACCGCGGCGCCGTCGCGTTCGAGCCGGACCGCGTCGCGTTCCGACAGCAGCAGCACGTCCCCGGCACCCTGCACGAACACCTCCACGGCCTCTTCGGGGCTCGCGGGCGAGGACTCGATGTGGTCACCGACGAGCGCCGCGAGGTAGTCCCGGCCCGCCTGCGGGTCGGCACCGCCGTTGCTCGTCGCGGCGTAGGCGGCGAGCAGGTTGAGCTCGCCCGCGCCGGAGGCCGTCGGGTCGGGCGTGACCACCTCGAGGCCCGGAGCGAGCAGATCGTCCCAGTCCGTCACGCCCCAGGGATTGCCCTCCCGCACGAGCATCGTCACGACGGATCCGTACGGGATCCCCCGGTACACCCCCGCGTTCCAGTCCGGGTCGACCAATCCGGCGTCGACGAGCCCGGACAGGTCCGGCACCGAGGCGAAGGTGACGAAATCGGCCGAGGCGCCGCCGACGACGGCGGCCGCCTGCTGCGCGGATGGACCGGACGTGACGTCGAAACGGACGTCCTCGCCGGCTTCGGTGGTGCCGAACGCGGCGATGACCTCGTCCAGCGCTGCCCTGGCGCCCTCGGCTGCGGACAGGTCGACGGTGGGGCCGGAGCCGGCCGCAGCATCGTCGTCGGCCCGCTGCCCGTCACCGGCCGAGCACGCCGTGAGCGCGGCGGCGGCAGCGAGCGCGACGAGGTGCGGGCTCGGACGGAATCTCACGACACACCTCCGGCGCGGATCACCGGGTCAGCAGCCAGGCCACGACAACGAGAACGAGCAGGGCGGCCAGGGCGAGGGTCACGCGTGAGCGCGGCATGTCAGCGATCCTCCGTCTTCGGTTCGGACGCGGCCGGCTCCCTGCGTCCGACGGCCGCGAGGACGCCCGCGAGGGCACGGTCGAGCAACCAGGCCACGCCGGCGCACACCGGCACCACGACACCCAGCACCAGCGCGACCTGCGGGACGAACGGGAGGCCGGCCAACCACAACTCGAAGCCGTCCCACCACGAAGCCACCCGATCCACGCCCCCACCCTAGTCGGCGCTCGTTCGGTGGACGCCGAGGGCCGGGTGCCGGGATCATGAGGTGATGGCACAGACGTTTGAAGGATCGGGCCTCTCCTCCGCGCATTCGCACCCCCCACACCGGAGCCCCTACCCGCCGATCGACGACTATGCGTTCCTGTCGGACTGCGAAACGACCTGCCTCATCGCCCGCAACGGGGCAGTCGAATGGATGTGCCTGCCCCGGCCGGACTCGCCGAGCGTGTTCGGGGCGATCCTCGACCGCAGTGCCGGCTACTTCCGCATCGGCCCGCACGACCGCACCGTCCCGGCGGCACGCCGGTACCTGCCCGGCGGACTGATCCTCGAGACCACGTGGCAGACCGAGACGGGCTGGATCGTGGTGCGCGACGCGCTGGTGATGGCGCCGTGGCATGCCGTCCAGGAGAGGTCGCGGACCCACACGCGGACGCCGACGGACTGGGACGCCGAGCACATGCTGCTGCGCACCGTCCGCTGCGTGAGCGGCACCGTGGAACTCGAGGTCAGTTGCGCCCCCGCGTTCGACTACCATCGCGCTCCGGCGCGGTGGGAGTACACGGGCAAGGTGTACGAGGAGGCCACGGCGTACTGCACCGCCGGCGAACCCGGAGAGCACCCCGAACTGCGGCTCACCACCGATCTCCGGCTCGGCCTCGAGGACGGCGAGGCGCGGGCACGAACCCGGATGAGCAAAGGTGACACGGCGTTCGTCGCCCTGTCGTGGTCGGACGTGCCGTGTCCGGGGACATTCGAGGAGGCCGCCGCGAAGATGGCCGAGACGGCGGACTTCTGGCGGGAGTGGATCACCACCGGTCGTTTCCCCGATCACCCCTGGCGCAGCTACCTGCAGCGCAGCGCACTGACCCTCAAGGGGCTGACGTACGCCCCCACCGGGGCACTGCTGGCCGCAGCCACCACATCCCTCCCGGAAACACCTGGCGGAGAAAGAAATTGGGACTACCGCTACGCGTGGGTGCGCGATTCGACGTTCGCGCTGTGGGGTCTGTACACCCTCGGGCTCGACCGGGAGGCCGACGCGTTCTTCGCCTTCATCTCCGACGCGTCCCGCAGCGAGGACGGCAAGTTGCAGCCGCTGCAGGTCATGTACGGCGTGGGCGGCGAGCGGGTGCTCACCGAATCGCAACTCGAGCACCTGTGCGGCTACGACGGAGCGCGTCCGGTGCGGATCGGTAACGATGCGTATCATCAAGTGCAGCACGATATCTGGGGTGCGATGCTGGATTCGGTATATCTGCACGCGCGGACCCGCCGGCACATGCCCCAGTCCTTCTGGCCGGCCGTGAAACGTCTCGTCGGGCAGGCCGAGCAGCACTGGAGCCTGCCCGATCGCGGGATCTGGGAGGTGCGCGGTGAGCCCCAGCACTTCACCTCGTCCAAGGTGATGTGCTGGGTCGCGCTCGACCGGGGCGCACGGCTGGCGCGCACGCACGGCCGTCCCGACTACGCGGTGCGGTGGGAGGCCGTCGCGGACGAAATCAAGGCGGACATCCTCGAGCACGGCGTCGACGAGCGCGGGGTGTTCACCCAGCGCTACGGTCACCCCTCCCTGGACGCCTCCGCACTGCTGGTGGTGCTGCTGCGGTTCCTGCCGGCCGACGATCCGCGGGTGCGGGCGACGGTCCTGGCGATCGAGGACGAACTGACCGAGGACGGACTGGTCCTGCGCTACCGCGTGGACTCGACCGACGACGGACTGACCGGCGAGGAGGGCACCTTCACGATCTGCTCGTTCTGGCTGGTCTCCGCCCTGGTGGAAATCGGCGAGGTGGAGCGGGCGCGCACACTGTGCGAACGTCTGCTCGGCTTCGCCAGCCCCCTCAAGCTCTACGCCGAGGAGATCGACCCGCGCTCGGGCCGGCACCTGGGCAACTTCCCCCAGGCGTTCACCCACCTGGCCCAGATCAATGCGGTCGTGCACGTGATCCGGGCGGAGGAGCAGATCGCGGCCGGGGAGTTCCAGCCCGCGCGCCGGGCGCCGTGACCCGCTACCAGGACCGGCGCAACAGTTCTTCCGCGCGATCGGCGATGTCCCGGACGATCTCGCCGGCAGGCCGCTGTTCCCGCACGAGTCCGGCGGCCTCCCCGGCGTAGACCACACCCCGCCGGGGGTCGGTCCCGTCGTACGCGGCGGCGAGGGTCTCCTCGTCGGCGCCGCGCCCGTGCCATTCGGCGGTGTAGTCGTTCGTCAGGGCCCGGCCACCCCATCGCACCGGCCAGGGCTGGTGCCGGGCCCGGTCGAAGACGTCCGTGTAGACGGTGTCGCTGCTGCTCGCCGCTACGAGCCGGTCCCGGGCGTACTTCGGACCCACCGTCTCGGGACTCGCCAGCAACGCCGTGCCGACGAGCGCGCCCTCCGCACCGGCCGCGAGCACCGCTGCCAGTCCCCGCCCGGACGCGATGCCGCCCGCGGCGAGCACCGGAAGCGACGTCGACTCGAGCACCTCCTGCAGGAGCGGCAGGGTCCCGATGTGCCCGGTGTGACCGCCGGCCTCGTGTCCCTGGGCGACGACGGCGTCGACCCCCGCGGCCTCGACGACCCGCAGGTCCTCGATCGTGTTGATCTGCGAGATCACGACGGCACCGGCCGCCCGCACGCGCGGCACATAGGGAGCCGGGTCGCCGAACGACAGCGACACCACGCGGGGCCGTTCGGCCAGCACCGCGTCGAGCAGACTGTCGTCGTCGGCGAGCGACCAGGTCATCAGCCCGAAACCGAGCGGCCCACCGCCGAGTTCGCGCGCCACCGCCGACTCGGCGGCCAGCCACTCCGCGGTGTTGTAGCGCGCGGCCCCGATCAGGCCGAGCCCGCCGGCCCGGGTCACCTCCCCGGCCAGGCGGCCGCCGGCGCGGCCGCCCATGGGGGCGCCGAGCAGCGGGACGGTGATGCCCAGGGTGCGGGTGAGCCAGGTCTCGAGCACGGTGGACTACTTCCCCTTCGGCTTGTCCGAGGACGCCTCGGACGAGAGCGCGGCCACGAACGCCTCCTGCGGGACGTCCACCCGGCCGATCGTCTTCATCCGCTTCTTGCCTTCCTTCTGCTTCTCGAGCAGCTTGCGCTTGCGGCTGATGTCGCCGCCGTAGCACTTGGCGAGCACGTCCTTGCGGATCGCACGGATGTTCTCCCGGGCGATGATCTTCGATCCGATCGCCGCCTGCACCGGCACCTCGAACTGCTGCCGCGGGATCAGCTCCTTGAGCTTGGTGGTCATCTTGTTGCCGTACGCGGCGGCCGCGTCCTTGTGCACGATCGCGCTGAACGCGTCGACGGCCTCGCCCTGCAACAGGATGTCCACCTTCACCAGTGCGGCCTCCTGCTCCCCGGCCTCCTCGTAGTCGAGGCTGGCGTAGCCGCGGGTGCGGGACTTCAGCGAGTCGAAGAAGTCGAAGATGATCTCGGCCATCGGCAGGGTGTAGCGCAGCTCGACCCGGGTCTCGGACAGGTAGTCCATGCCGCCGAGTTCGCCACGCCGCGACTGGCACAGCTCCATGATCGAACCGATGAACTCGCTCGGGGAGATGATCGTGCACTTGACGATCGGCTCGTAGATCGCGCGGGCCTTGCCTTCGGGCCAGTCCGACGGGTTGGTGACGATGTGCTCCTGCCCGCCTTCGAGGACCACGCGGTAGACCACGTTGGGGGCGGTGGAGATCAGGTCCAGGCCGAACTCGCGCTCGAGTCGTTCCCGGGTGATCTCCATGTGCAGCAGGCCGAGGAAGCCGCACCGGAACCCGAAGCCGAGGGCCACCGACGTCTCGGGTTCGTAGGTGAGCGCGGCGTCGTTGAGCTGCAGCTTGTCGAGGGCATCGCGCAGGACGGGATAGTCCGACCCGTCGACCGGATACAGGCCGGAGTAGACCATCGGGCGGGGTTCCCGGTAACCGGTGAGGGGTTCGGCGGCGCCGCCCCGCGCCGAGGTGACGGTGTCACCGACCTTCGACTGACGCACGTCCTTCACGCCGGTGATGAGATACCCGACCTCGCCGACCCCGAGCCCGGCGGTGGCCTTCGGCTCGGGCGAGACGATGCCCACCTCGAGCAGCTCGTGGGTGGCGCCGGTGGACATCATCTTGATCTTCTCGCGCGGCACGATCTTGCCGTCGACCACGCGCACGTACGTGACGACGCCACGGTAGGTGTCGTACACCGAGTCGAAGATCATCGCGCGGGCGGGCGCGTCGGGGTCGCCGACCGGCGGCGGCACCTGCCGGATCACCTCGTCGAGCAGCTCCCGCACGCCCACCCCGGTCTTGCCGGACACCCGCAGCACGTCGTCGGGCTCGCAGCCGACGATGTGCGCGATCTCGGCGGCGTAGCGGTCCGGGTCGGCCGCGGGCAGGTCGATCTTGTTCAGGACCGGGATGATCGTCAGGTCCTTGTCGAGAGCGAGGTAGAGGTTGGCGAGGGTCTGCGCCTCGATGCCCTGGGCGGCATCGACGAGGAGCACCGCGCCCTCACACGCCTCGAGCGCACGGGAGACCTCGTAGGTGAAGTCGACGTGCCCGGGCGTGTCGATGAGGTGCATGACGTAGTCCTCGCCCTCGACCTGCCACGGCAGCCGCACGTTCTGGGCCTTGATGGTGATCCCGCGCTCGCGCTCGATGTCCATCCGGTCGAGGTACTGAGCACGCATCTGGCGCTCCTCGACCACACCGGTGAGCTGCAGCATGCGGTCCGCGAGCGTCGACTTGCCGTGGTCGATGTGCGCGATGATGCAGAAGTTCCGGATCTTCGCGGGGTCCGTGAACGTGGTGTCGGCGAAGGTGCTGATGTCGGGCTCCTGACTCGGACGGGCAGCAGCCCTGGCGGGCCGCGGTCACCCCTGCAGAATATCCAAGTCGCGCCGGGTCCGGTCCCGCGGCCGCACCTGTACGGCAGCGGGCGCCGCTAAGCTCGCCGACGTGGCTGGCACATGGAAGAAACTCGGCAGACAACTGGGACGGATCGCGGTCGAGCAGGGGCCGCGGCTGCTCGAGCAGATGCAGCGCTCCGGCGCCCTCGACCGGGCCCGGACCGCCCTCGGCGCCGGGACAGCCGACGCCGCCCGGCCGGCCCCGAAGCCGGGCCGTCCGGTGGCCTCCCGTACCGCCCCCACCGCGCAGCGCGCCCGGCAGATCTCGTACTCCCCCGACCTCGACGGCCGCGCCGACCCGGGCGAGATCGTGTGGACGTGGGTGGCCTACGAGGAGGACGCGACCCAGGGCAAGGACCGGCCCGTGCTCGTCGTCGGACGCAACGGCGGAACCCTGCTCGGCCTCATGCTGTCGTCGAACGACGACCGGGACGGTCACCGGGACTGGCTGGCGCTGGGTAACGGCAGCTGGGACGCCGGCAACCGGCCCAGCTGGGTCCGCCTGGACCGCGTGCTCGACGTGCCCGAGGACGGCATCCGGCGCGAAGGCGCGGTGCTCGACCGGTCCCGGTTCGAGCAGGTCGCGGCGCGCCTGCGCGCCGACTACGGCTGGCGGTCGCTGCGCGTCCCGGCCCCGCTGGCGGTAGCTGCGCGTCCCGTCACCGCTGGCGGTAGCTGCGCGTCCCGTCACCGCCGGCGGTAGCCGGTCGTCCCGTCACCGCCGGCGGACGCCTGCGGCGGCGTCATGGACGGCCGCAGTCCGGCGAACCGGCCGAACAGCGAGCGGTAGACGAGCGCACCGAGGGCGCCGCCGATCAGCGGGAACAGGATGAACAGCCAGAGCTGCGCGAGCGCGCCGTCCTGGTACGGAGCGACCGCGATGCTCCGCGCCGGGTTGACCGAGGTGTTGTCGATCGGGATCGCGACCAGGTGGATCACCGCCAGGGTGAAGCCGATCGACACCCCGGCCAGCAGCACGTCCGACGCCTGGTCCGTCGCGGCGAGCACGACGAACACCAGGAGCGCGGTCAGCAGCACCTCCACGATCATGGTCGCCCCGATGCCGTAACCGTCGATGAGCACCCCGCCGAGCGGGCCCTCCACCGCCGACGGGCTGTGCGGTCCCCAACCGTTGGCGCCGAGCCCCTGCACGGCCCGGTCGTAGGTCGGCAGCGACTGCGCCACCGAGTAGATCGTCACGCCCGCGACGAGCCCGCCGAAGACCTGGGCCACGATGTAGAACACCGCCCGCTTGGCCGTGACCCGCCCGATCGCGAGCTGACCGACCGTCACCGCCGGGTTCACGTGGCAACCGGAGATCGGCCCGATGGCGTAGACGAGGAAGAGCAGGGTCAGCCCGAACGCCAGTGCGACGCCCAGATTGCCGACCTTGCTTCCGGCGAAGACCGCCGTGCCGACCGCGGAGAACACGAGCACGAACGTGCCGATCGCCTCCGCTGCGTACTTCTTCGCGTCCGAGAATTCTTCCTTCTCGACGGCTTCGAGCGCGGTCTCGTGTTCGGCCGCGCCGGGTGCAAGGTCCGCCGTCCGGTCTTCCGCCCGGTCCTTGCGGCCCGTCTCGTGTTCGTTCGTCATGCGCCCACCTCGCGTCGTGCGATCCCGGAGGACCGGATCCGATGTGTCGAACATCCGCACTGGCGAACACCGCGGGTCGAAGAGGGGCCCACCGGCCGCACAGCACTACCGCAACAGAACACAGCGGACACTACGCAAGCCGGGTGACGTCCACAACAACATCCGGTGACGCCGAGGACCGTTTCCGGCAGGGGCGGCAGGCAGCGAGCGCAAAGACATCCGGTGTACGGTCCCGGACACCTGGTTTGGGGTTCCGCCGGGCCGCTGGTATCGTGGTCCGTCGGTGCCGTAGTGCGCCCAGAGCTTTCCGACCAACTACCAGCAAGACGACAGGATTTTACGCGTGGCCAACATCAAGTCCCAGGTGAAGCGGATCCGCACCAACGAGCGCAACCGACTCCGCAACCAGTCGGTCAAGTCCTCGCTGCGCACGGCGATCCGTTCCTTCCGCGAGGCCGCGGCCGCCGGTGACAAGGACAAGGCCACCGAGCTCCTCGTCTCCACCAGCCGCAAGCTCGACAAGGCAGCCAGCAAGGGCGTGATCCACGCCAACCAGGCCGCCAACAAGAAGTCCGCTCTGGCCAAGGTCGCCAACGGACTCTGAGGTAGAACGCAAGCTCTGCTCCGGAAGCCGCCCGGTCCTCGGACCGGGCGGCTTCCGTCGTCTAACGGCTCCGGCCGGCCAGCCCGGCGACACGGCGCACGGCACGCTCGACCGCGTAGTCGGCGTCCGCCGCCGCGCCTTTGACGTCGGCGTTGAGGTCGGCCACCACCCGCAGCGCCGTCCCGATCGATCCCGGATCCCACGCGCGTGCCTGCGCCTGGGCCTTCTTCACCTTCCAGGGCGGCATGCCGAGTTCGGACGCCATCTTGAACGGGTCGCCACGCCCGGCCGAGCCGACGCGCGCGATCGTGTGGACGGCGTCGGCGAGAGCATCGGCGAGCAGGACGTGCGCGACGCCACGATGCGTCGCCCACCGCAGCGATTCCAGCGCCCCGGCTTCGTCACCCGCGACAGCCTTCTCCGCCACCTCGAACCCCGTGACCTCGGCCTTGCCGGAGTAGTAGCGCTGCACGGCGGCGGCATCGATCTTGCCGCCCGTGTCGGCGACGAGCTGGCTGCACGCCGCCGCCAGCTCTCGTAGGTCGGAGCCGACGGCGTCGATCACGGCCTGCACGACCTCCGGAGCGACCCGAACGCCGGCCGTGCGGAACTCGGCCCGCACGAAGTCCACCCGCTCGGCCGCCTTGGTGATCCTGGCGCACTCGTGGGTCTCGGCGCCGCACTTCTGCAGTTCGCCCACCATGGCTTTCGCGCGGCCGCCGCCGCTGTGCAGGACGACGAGGGCCACCCCCTCGGGTGGGTCGGTCGCTGCGTCGACGATCAGTGCGACGGCGTCCTTGCCGGCCTCCGCGGCGGATTCGAGGACGACCACCCGGTCCTCGGCGAACAACGACGGGCTCAGCAGCTCGGCGAGTTCGGCGGCGCCGGCGTCCCCGGCGCGCAGCCGCGAGACGGGCAGCTCGGCTCCCGCCCCCGTCCGCTCCCGGACGGCACCGACGATCCGCGCGACGGCCCGTTCGACGAGAAGGTCTTCGTCACCGAGCACGAGATGCAACTGCGGGTTGGTCACCGATCGATCGTGCCACGCCCTTCGGACATCACCGTCGGTGCCCCGGCCGGGCGTCCGCGCCGTAGCCGCGGCAGGTAGCCGGCAGCGACGAGCCCGCCGACGACGGCGACCGCTCCGCCCACGCCCGCCGGGACGGGCACCTCGGCCAGGGGCAGGGCCGCGGCACGCGCCGCCACTTCGAGGATCCACCACAGCATGGGCGCGGTCCCACGAGCGAGCAGTTCCGCCGCGGCCGGCGACACCGCGGAGACCGCCGCGACGGTCGTACCGAGCACGGTCAACGGCGGAATTACCGGTGCGACGAGGATGTTGGCCGCGATCGCCACGACGCTGACGGTGCCGGACAGCGCGGCGACGATCGGTGCGGTCACGACGAATGCGGCCGCCGATACGGCGAATACCTCGGCCGCCGCGCGGGGCCACCCGCGGGCCCGCAGCCGGGTCACCCAGGCCGGCGCCACCAATACCAGGCCGGCCGTGGCCGCGACCGACAGGGCGAACCCGGTGTCCGTCGCGAGTTCGGGTGCGGCGACGAGCAGCACCCCGACCGTGGCCGCCAGGGCGGGCAGCCCGTTCCGTCGCCGGCTCGTCACGAGCGCCAGCAATCCGATCGCACCCATCGCGGCGGCACGCAGCACGCTCGGCGACGGGCGCACGACGACGACGAACGCCACCAGCGCGACAGCCGCAAGCGCGACGCCCGTGCGGGGACCGAGGCCGAGTCCCCGCACGGCGAGCAGCACCGCGCCGAGAACGATGCTGACGTTGGCGCCGGACACCGCGGTCAGGTGGGTCAGGCCCGCGACCCGGAAACTCTCCCGGACGCCGTCGGGCAGCTGTGAGGTGTCGCCGACGACGAGACCCGGCAGGAGCCCGGCCGCAGCGGGCGGGAGCACCGCCCCCGACGCCGAGGCGAGACGCTCGCGGATCCGTCCTGCCTCCTGCTGCACCCGCGACGGCGCCTGCACCGATCGGGGTGGGCCGTCGGCTCGGACCACGGCCACCGTCAGGTCCGCGCTGTCCGGGTCGGCGAGCCGCCCGCGCAGGGTCACCCGCTGCCCCGGCAGCAGTTCCGCCCACGCGTCTGCGGGGGCGAACACCACGACGGCACCGCCGCCGGTGTACCGGCCGGCACCCAGCTCGGCGCGGTGCAGCCTCGCCGGGACCAGCACCTGATCTCCTCCGAAGACACTGTCCCCCAACTTCTTCGGATCCTCCGTCGGTTCGACCACCAGCGTGGCCCAGCCCTCGCGCGCGGCCGCCGCGGCGACCGGATGCGTCTCGACCGCCCACATCCGAAGCGCGACTGCCGCAGAGAACCCGGCGGCGACGACGAGAGTCGCGAGCAGTGGCGCGGCCGCGGCGCGAAACCGCCGTCGGCGTCTTGCCACGACCGTGGCCGCCGCGCACAGGGTGGCGATCGCTGCCAGCCCCAGCGCGACCTGCCAGCCGGCGTGCAACCCGAGCGTGGTTGCGGCCCACGCCGCGACCGCGGCCGGCACCAGGCGTGCGTCGTCACAGCCGGCTTCGGTCATACCGTCACCAGCGTTCGCAGGCGCGCCAGCCGAGCGGGGCCGATCCCGTCTACCTCGGCGAGTTGTTCGACGTCGGTGAACGGACCGTTGTCCCGGCGCCACGCGACTATCGCGGCGGCGGTCACGGGACCGACGCCGGGCAGCGCATCGAGGGCCGCCTCGTCGGCGGTGTTGAGGTTCACCGGTCCCCCTGTCTCGGGCGCGCCGGACACTCCGGTTTCGCCCGCACCTGCGGCGCCGGAGATGCCGCTCACCGGCGGGACCGGCGGCAGGGTGCCGACCATGATCTGGTCGCCGTCCGCGAGCCGTTGCGCCAGATTCAAGCCCGTCAGGTCCGCCCCCTCGAGGGCGCCGCCCGCGGCGGTGAGGGCATCGGCAACCCTCGAGCCGGGCGCAATTCGCACGAGGCCAGGCTTGCCCACCAGGCCCACGACACTGACCACCACCTCCTCCGGCGCCGAGTCCTGCTGGGGCGCGACGGGATCCGCCGTCGGTGCTGCGACCTCCACCGCCGGCAGCGGCGGGACCGGTTCCGCGACGGGACGATCGCGCCAGGTCACGACGAGGGTGACGAGCACGACCACGACACCGACCACCGCCAGGGCCCCGGTCCCGCGGCGGCCGGTCTGCCAGCGGGCCGCGCGCAACCGCTCGATCGGGCCCGGTGGATCGGCGGTTCCGGCCGCGTCGTACCACGGGTACGGGTCGTCGTCCGCCGGGACCGTCGGCGCCACCGGGGGACGGTCGCCGGTGGACCGGGCGATCGCGTCGAGCCGGCTGCGCACGAGGTCGTGCTCGTCGCTGCTGCCCATGGCGCGACGCTAACCGGACAGGACCGCTGTCGCCGCGAAGGCTGGGACGAGCCGTCGAATCTGTGGATGAACTGTCCGCCTGTGGACAACTCCTACGCCCGGGAGACGACCACCCCGACGGCGCCGGGCCCGACGTGGGCGCCGAGGACCGCGTCGAGTTCCGATACCGACAGCGGAATCCCGGCGGGCAGCCGTTCGGCGAGTTCTGCGGCGAGCCGCTCGGCACGCTCGGGGGCTTCGCGGTGGTGCACGGCCACCGCGGTCACCGGCTCCGCGGAGTCGACGACGCCGTCGACCAGTTTCGTCATCGCCTTGGTCATGGTGCGAGTCTTCTCCCGCAACACCAGCCGGCCGTCGACGAGGTGCAGCACGGGTTTCATCGCCAGAGCGGTGCCGAGCAGCGCTGTGGCGGTGCCGATACGTCCGCCGCGGCGCAGATGGTCCAGCCGGTCGACCACCAGCAGGGTTCGGCTGTGGGCGGCGACCTCCACCGCCCGGTCGTACACTTCCCGCACGCTCGCACCGGACCGGGCCGCTTCCGCGGCTGCCAGAGCAGCGAATCCCAGACCCATTGCGGTGGTTCGACTGTCGACCAGCTGCACTCGGTCACCGAGGGCGTCGGCAGCATAGCGGGCGGCCGACCAGGTACCCGACAGTTCACGGGACAGGTGCACGGCCACCACCCCGTCGCCGCCACTGTCGGACAGCGCGTCGGCGTACGCTTGCGTCAATTCCGCCGGGGAAGGGCCGGAAGTCGTGACGCCGGAGAGGTCGGCGGGCAGGTCGTCCACGCCCTCGCGCAACTCGACACCGTCGGCGATCACGTGCAGCGGCACGACACGGATGTCGTAGCGCTCCACCAGTTCCGGGTCGAGACAGCACGACGAGTCGGTCACCACTACTACAGACACGCCGCCTACCGTATGTCCTCCGCGGCGAGGCGCGCATCCCGGCGCACCATCCGTACCGCCTCGGCCATCGCGGCGGCAACCTCGCTGTGCCCGTTCCAACCCCAGTGGATGCCGTCCGGGTTCGCGTCCCCGGAATGGATATCCGCGTGCACGGCCTCGCCGAGATCGACCAGCGGGACCGATTTCTCGGAGGCCCACCGGTTGATTGCCCGGGCGGCAGCGGGTCGACCGCGGTGCACCGCGCGGTACTGCTCGCTGCGGTGCACCGACGGCAGCGTGGCGACGACCGGAAGGTCCGGCCGCATGTACGCCAGCGACTCGCGGATGGTCTCGAGGTAGTCCACACTGACCCGGGGCGGCAGGGCCACCGGCCAGCCGAGCGGGGACAGCCGGGGCTGCAGCCACCCGTAGGTCTCCCGTACGACACGGCGCAACCGCGGTGGGCGCACGTAACGCAGCGTTTCGCGTAGCGCCGTCGGCAGCGGGGACGGCAGCGTGTCCATGCCGCCGACGGCCAGCACGACAGCACCTGCCCGCGGAATCGTCGCCCATACGCGCGGATCCTGGGTCATGGCCCACCACGCGTCGCGCGTCGTCCACCCGATCCGCGCGACGAGCTCCACGTCCCAGTCGAGTTCGCGCGCCACGATATTCGGCCAGATTCGCGGATGGTCCGCCGGGAGCCCGCCCTTCGGGCCGTAGTAGCTGAGGGAGTCCCCGATCACCAGCAGCGTCGGCCGCTGCGGACCGGCCGTCGGCTGTGGCTCAGAGGACGTCATCGGCCGCCACCGTCGCCGTCGCGTTCCACACGTCGAGGCGCCACGAGGGGCGGTCGCCGTATCCGCTGAGCTGGACCCAGCCGGTGTTGCCGAGTCCGCCGAGGACCGGCCACCGGTCGACCGGGAGATCGAGCAGGGCGGCCGTGAGCGCCGCGATCAGTCCGCCGTGCGCGACGACGATGATCGGGCGGTGCACCCACTGCTCGTGCTTGTCGAGCAGTTCCTGGATCACCGGTGCGCTGCGCCGCGCCACGTCGACCCGGCTCTCACCCTCGGGAGGGGCCCAGGTCGCGTCGGCCCGCCACGCCGCGCGGGCCCCCGGGGACACCGCGTCCACGTCGTGGTGGGTCAGGCCCTGCCAACGGCCGAGGTGGGTCTCGCGCAGACGCGGATCGATTTCCACCGGCAGCCCGGCCTGGTCACCGAGTTCGACGGCGGTGTCGTAGGCGCGCCGCAGGTCGGACGAGACGATGGCGACGGGACTGTGCTCGACGAGGACCCGGGCGGCGGCCACGGCCTGCCGCCGCCCCAGCGCGGACAGCTCGGTGTCGAGCTGCCCCTGCATGCGACTGGTGGCGTTGTACTCGGTCTGGCCGTGGCGTACCAGGATCAGCCGCCGGACCGGTACCGCGTGGGTCACCGGTCCCCCGGCGCGTCGTCCGGGGCGGGGGTGGTGCCTGCACCCGTGCCGGCGTCGCCGGCCGACGGGGCCGCGTCCGTGTCGCCCGCCGGCGCGGGCGCGCCGATGCCGTCGACGCTGATCACCGGGCAGTCCTTCCACAACCGGTCGAGTGCGTAGAAGTTGCGTTCGTCGTCGTGCTGGATGTGCACCACCACGTCGACGTAGTCCAGCAGGGTCCAACGACCCTCGCGGGTGCCCTCGCGCCGCACGGGCTTGTGCCCGGCGAGCCGCAGCTTCTCCTCGACGTTGTCGACGATCGCGTTGACCTGGCGCTCGTTGGCCGCGGAGGCGATCACGAAGCAGTCGGTGATGACCAGTTGCTCGGACACGTCGAGCACCACCACGTCGGTGGCCAGTTTCTCGTCGGCCGCGCGGGCCGCGATGCGTGCCATCTCGATGGCTTCTGCAGTTGCCGTCACTGCGTGGTCTTCCTCTCGGGGTGGGGATGGGACTCGGGATGGGTCACCGGGTGGGGGTGGGGCTCAGCGTGGGGGGTGAGACACGGTCGTCGTGCCGTCGGGGCGCCGCGAGTTCGCGGGCCGATACAGGTTGCGCTTGCTGATGTACTGCACCACCCCGTCCGGCACCAGGTACCAGATGGGTCTGTGCTCACGCACCCGCGTCCGGCAGTCGGTCGACGAGATCGCCAGCGCCGGGATCTCGACGAGGCCGACGGTGTCGGCCGGCAGCTTCGCGAGATGCTCGGCGAGGTGCTCGACGTGCAGGTCGTAGCCCGGACGCGACACCCCGACGAACCGGGCCAGCTCGAACAGCTCGGCCCAGTCCTGCCACGACAGAATGGATGCCATCGCGTCGGCGCCGGTGATGAAGTACAACTGGGTGTCGGGCATCAGTGCGCGCAGGTCGCGCAGCGTGTCGACGGTGTAGGTGGCCTTCTCGCGTTCGATGTCGACCCGGCTGACGGAGAACCGTGGATTCGAGGCGGTCGCGATGACCGTCATCAGGTAGCGGTCCTCTGCCGTGCTGACCTCGCGTCCCGACTTCTGCCAGGGGTGTCCGGTGGGCACGAACACGACCTCGTCGAGGTCGTACCGGTCGGCCACTTCGCTGGCCGCGACGAGATGCCCGTGGTGGATGGGGTCGAAGGTTCCGCCCATGACACCGACGCGCCGGCGCGGCGGGGAATTCGGGACGGATGGCTCGTGCACGATGGTCCAGCTTACGGGTTCACACCGGCAGCAGGGCCGCCACCACCTGCGCCAGCTGCTGTGCGGACCGGCACTCGTGCATCGTGATGGCCTCGCTGTACACCTCGGCTGCCGAATCACCGGTTCCCCACTGGCCGCGTGGTTCCGGGTTGAGCCAGTGGGCGTGCCGGGCAACGGCCACCAGGTGTTCGAGCGCTGCGAGGTTGGGATCGCGGTAATTGGTCCGGGCGTCGCCGAGCACGAGCAGGGAGCTGCGGCTGGTGAGACTGTGCGCGTACCGCTCGGTGAACACGCCGAGCGCGTGACCGTAGTCGGAGTGGCCGTCGTAGGCGATCAGTTCGGCCTCCCGCAGCATTCGTGACATGGCGACCCCGAGGTCCGCGCCGGCGGAGAAGTGGTGGGTGACCTCGTCGGTGCTGTCGATGAAGGCGAACACCCGGACACGGGAGAACTGCTCGCGCAGGGCGTGCACGAGCAGCAGGGTGAAGTGGGAGAAGCCGGCGACCGATCCGGAGACGTCGCAGAGCACCACGAGCTCCGGACGGGCGGGACGTGGTTTGCGGTTGACGAGGTCGATCGGCACCCCGCCGGTGGACATCGACTTGCGCAGGGTCCGGCGCAGGTCGATCGCCCCCGCGCGGGCCCGCCGTCGTCGCGCGGCGAGCCGGCTCGCGAGCAGCCGCGCCAGTGGGGTGACGCTGCGGCGCAGCGCGGTGAGCTCGGCGTCGGTGGCCCGCAGGAAGTCGACCTCCTCGGCCAGTTTGGGCACCCCGTAGGTGGCGACGCGGTCGCGTCCGACCTGTTCGGCCGTGCGTCGCCGCGTCTCGCGTTCGACCATCGCCCGGAAGTCCGCCACCCGGCGCGCGGCGGTGCGGCGGGCCACTTCGGTGGCGTACTCGGTGTCCTGGTCCCGTTCCTCGGCGCCGGCGTTGCCGAGCAGTCCCTCGAGGATCTTCGACACCAGTGTCTCGGGCGAGACCTGGCGCAGGGCCTGGTACGCCGAGAACGACGACTTGTCACCCGAGGTGTACTGGCCCAGCTCCTCGACGATCTGCGCGGTCAGCAACTCGACGAGTTCGAACGCCTCGGCGGAGTCGTCGGCCAGCATCTCGGCGATCAGGTCCCGCAGCGCCTCGAAGTCGATCTCGCCGTCCGGGGTGCGCGGCAGGGTCGGATCGATCCCGCCGGCCTCGCGGCGTCCGACCGCGGCCGGGAACCACAGGTCGAACAGGGCGTCGAACGTCGGCCGATGAGTGGGCCGTCGCAGCAGCGCGCACGCCAGCCCCTCGCGGAGGGCGTCCCGGTCGAGCAGGTCGAGCACCGAGACGACCCGGCCGGCGTCGACGGTCTCCGACGGTCCTACGGGGATGCCGCGACGGCGCAGCGCCTCGACGAACCCGACGAGGTGGCCGGGCAGCCCGTGCGGCGCCGACGGCCCGTGGTCCCGCAGCGGCGGGCGTGCCCCGGCCATCTCAGTTCAACCGCAGCTCGGCCGCGGCCCGAAGCTGATCGGACTGGTGTTTGAGGATGACGCCGAGGGTCGCCCGCACGGCCGCGTCGTCGAGGGTGTCGAGGCCCAGGGCGAGCAGCGTGCGGCCCCAGTCGATCGTCTCCGCCACCGACGGCAGTTTCTTGAGCTGCATGCCGCGCAGTACCCGGACTGTGCGCACGAGCTGCTCGGCGACCGCCTCGGGCAACTCCGGAACCCGGCTCGCCAGGATGCGGCGCTCGAGGTCGGCATCGGGGAAGTCGAGATGCAGGAACAGGCAGCGCCGCTTGAGTGCCTCGGACAGCTCTCGGGTGGCGTTCGAGGTGAGCACCGTGAAGGGTTTGCGGGTGGCGCTGATGGTGCCGAGTTCGGGCACGGTGACCGCGAAATCGCTGAGCACCTCGAGCAGCAGACCCTCGATCTCCACGTCGGCCTTGTCGACCTCGTCGACGAGCAGCACCGTCGGGTCCTCCCGGCGGATGGCGGTCAGCAGCGGGCGCGGCAGGAGGAACTCCTCGGAGAACACGTCCTGCTTGGTCGCGTCCCAGGAATGGTCGGTGCCGGCCTGGATCCGCAGGATCTGCTTGGCGTGGTTCCACTCGTAGAGTGCCCGCGACTCGTCGACACCCTCGTAGCACTGCAGCCGCACCAGCTCGGCGCCGGATGTCTGCGCCACCGCGCGGGCCAGCTCGGTCTTGCCCACTCCGGCGGGGCCTTCGATGAGCAGCGGTTTGCCGAGGCGATCGGCGAGGAACACCGCGGTGGCAGTGGCCTTGTCGGCGAGGTATCCGGTCTCGGCGAGGCGGTCGATCACCTCGTCGACGTCGGCGAAGATCGGCGGGGTGGTCGGCAGCGCACGGTCCACGCTGTGTCCTTTCGTCGGGGCGGGCCGGTCGGGGTGCGGATCTCGTCGAGCGCTGTCGGGCGCCGACCTCAGGCCGGCCGGGTGTGGCCGTCGCCCCAGACCACCCATTTGGTGGAGGTGAGTTCCGGCAGTCCCATCGGGCCGCGGGCGTGCAGCTTCTGGGTGGAGATACCGATCTCGGCACCGAACCCGAACTGCTCCCCGTCGGTGAACGCCGTCGAAGCGTTGACCATGACGGCTGCGGCATCGACCCGCGCGGAGAACTCACGGGCCGCCGCGAGGTCGGAGGTCACGATGGCCTCGGTGTGTCCGGTGCCGTACCGGTCGATGTGCGCGACGGCCGCATCGAGGTCGTCGACGACGGCGAGCGCGACGTCGAGACTCAGGTACTCGTCGGCCCAGTCCGATTCGGTGGCAGGTTCGAGGCCGGGCAGGTCGCCGTGCACGGTGACGCCGTGGCTGCGCAGCACCTGCAGCAGCCGGGGCACGACGTCGTCGGCGACGGCCTTGTCCACCAGGATCGTCTCGGCGGTGTTGCACACACTGGGCCGGCGGGTCTTGGCGTTGACCACGATCTTCTCGGCCATCTCCGGATCGGCCGACGCATGCACGTAGACATGGCAGTTGCCCACGCCCGTCTCGATGGTGGGCACGGTCGCGTCGCGGACGACGGCGGAGATCAGTCCGGCACCGCCGCGCGGGATTACGACGTCGACGAGTCCGCGGGCCTGGATGAGGTGCGTGACCGAGGATCGGTCCGCGCTGGGCAGCAGTTGTACGGCGTCCTCGGGCAGTTCCTGCGTTGCGAGGGCGCCGCGCAGGGCCTCGACGAGGGCCGCGTTGGAGCGGGCGGCGGACGAGGACCCGCGCAGCAGGGCCGCGTTGCCGGATTTGAGGGCCAGACCGAAGGCGTCGACCGTGACGTTCGGCCTGGCTTCGTACACCATGCCGACGACGCCGAGCGGCACCCGCAGCTGCCGGATCTCGAGGCCGTTGGGCAGGGTCGAGCCGCGGACCACCTCGCCGATCGGGTCGGGCAGCCCCGCAACCTGGCGCAACCCCGCCGCGATGCCCTCGACTCGGGCCTGGGTGAGACGGAGCCGGTCGAGCAGGGATTCCTCGGTGCCCGCCGCGCGGGCGGTCTCGATGTCCTCGGCGTTGGCCGCGAGCACCGCGTCGGACGCGGCGAGCACCGCGTCCGCGGCGGCATGCAGGGCGGCGTCCTTCTGCGCGGTGGTGAGCAGAGCGAGCCGGCGGGAGGCGACGCGGGCGCGACGGGCCGCGGCGTGCACGGCCTCGCGGGTGTCCCCGGCGCCGGTCGCCCGGACGTCCCCGGAAACGCTCGCAGATGAGTCAGGGGTCACGGCAGTCATGGCCTCCAGACTAGTCCGCATCCGGACCGCTCAGCGCAGCCCGGTCCCCCGGGCCAGGGCGGTGTCGACCAGGGTGGAGAGCAACGTGCGGTATTCGAGGCCGCTGGCCTCCCACATGCGCGGGTACATCGAGATCGACGTGAACCCGGGCATGGTGTTGATCTCGTTGATCACCGGCCCGTCCTCCGTGACGAAGAAGTCGACCCGGGACAGGCCCTGGCAGTCGAGGGCGCGGAAGGCGCGGACCGCGAGGTCCCGGATCCGGTCGGAGACGTCGTCGTCGAGCTTGGCAGGCACGTCGAATTCGCACACGTCGTCGAGGTACTTGGTGTCGAAGTCGTAGAACGCCTCGTGATCGCCGGACGGGTCGGGCATCCGGATCTCGGCGACGACGCTGGCACGCACATCGCCGTCGGGGAACTCGAGCACCCCGCATTCGACCTCGCGGCCGACGATCGCGGATTCGACGATCACCTTCGGGTCGTGCCGACGGGCCTTGTCGATCGCCGCATCGAGCGCCGCCCAGTCGGCGACCCGGCTGATCCCGATGGAGGACCCGCCGCGGGCGGGCTTGACGAAGACGGGGAGGCCGAGGCGCTGTTTCTGCTGCTCGGTGACGGTCGCGGTACCGGGCCGCAGCACGACCTGGAAGCCGACGGGCAGACCCTCCGCGGCCAGCAGTTTCTTGGTGAACTCCTTGTCCATCCCGGCAGCGCTGGCGAGGACCCCCGGTCCCACGTACGGGACGCCGGCGAGTTCGAGCAGCCCCTGGATGGTGCCGTCCTCGCCGTACGCACCGTGCAGCACCGGGAACACGACGTCGACGGAGGCGAGCACCTTGCCGAACTCGCCCTCGGCGAGGGCGACGATGTCGCCCGCCCGGGTGGGGTCGGCGGTGAGCACCAGCGCCGAACCGTCCGCGTCGACGGTCGGCAGTTCGCGGCCCGCCTTGGCGAGCCGTTCCGGGTCCGTGTCGGCGAGCACCCAGGCGCCGTCGGTGGTGATGCCGATCGGGACGGCCTCGTAGCGTTGCGGGTCGAGGTGGCGGAGGATGCTACCTGCCGAAACGCAGGAGACGGAGTGCTCGTTGCTGCGGCCACCGAAGACGACGGCCACCCGGATTCGGGGTGTGCTCACGGCACAAACCGTACCGGTGCCGCCGGCCCGGCCGGTATCCGAGTCCTGCTCAGCGGCGGGCGAGCGCGCGGTCGAGATCGTCGAGCAGGTCGGCGGTGTCCTCGATCCCGCAGGACAAGCGCACGAAGCCGGGCGGTACGGGATCACCCCAGCGGGCACGCCGGTCCGCGGTGGTGTGGATGCCCCCGAAACTGGTCGCCGCGGTGACGAGCTCGCTTGCCGCGACGAACCGGTGGAACTGCTGTTCGTCGTCGAGCCGGAACGTCACCAGCGGCCCGAACCGGCGCATCTGCGCCGCGGCGACGGGGTGCGCGGGATCGTCGTCCAGGCCGGGGTATCGGACGCTACCGACCGCGGGATGTTCGCGCAGCATCGTGGCCACGGCGAACGCGTTGGCGCACTGCCGGTCGAAGCGCAGCCCGGCGGTGCCCAGGCTGCGGTGTGCCAGCCACGTCTCGAACGGCCCGAGGACGGCGCCGGAGAGCAGGCGCTCCCGATCGAGGGGTGGCACGAGGGCGCCGTCGGCCACGGCGAGATACCCCATCAGCAGATCGCTGTGCCCGCTGAGCGATTTCGTGCCGCTGGCGACGACGACGTCCGCGCCCAGCGCGAGGGGCTGCTGCCCCAGCGGGGTGGCGGCGGTGTTGTCCACCACGAGCAGGGCGCCCGCCGTCCGGCACAGCGCCGCGGTGGCGCGCAGGTCGACGACGTCCAGTCCCGGGTTGGACGGGGTCTCGGCGAGTACGAGCGCGCCCTCTCCGGCATCGGCGAGGACCGCGCGGAGGCCACCGTCGCCGAACTGGGCACAGGTGAGTTCGTGAACCGTGATACCGAGGGGTTCGAGGCGTTCCCGCGCGTAGGCCCGCACCTGGTAGTACCCGTCGGCGGGGACGACGACGGTGCCACCGCCACGGCTCAGCGACCGCAGCGCGACGGTGACCGCGGACATGCCGGATCCGACGACGCGGGCTGCCGCCGCGCCCTCGAGCGCGGCCAGCGCGGATTCGAGGGCCCGCCAGCCAGGATTGGAGGCGCGGGCATAGGTGTCGGTTTCGGTGCCTTCCGCGCCGAGCTGGTAGGGAGCCGCGAGAACCGGGCCGGGTTGCAGTGGAGCCCCGGGAACATGTTCGGCAGCAACCGCTTTCACACAACGCGTCGAGTCGCCCGGCACGCTCTCACTCCGGTTTGACTCGACGGCCGAGAAGCAGTCCGATCGCCTCGGGCACCGACATGCCCTCGTAGCAGACACGGTGCACGGCGTCGGTGAGCGGCATCTCCACGTCGTAGCTGGCCGCCAGCGCCCGGACGGAGGTGCACGACTTGACCCCCTCGGCCACCTGGCCGTGGGTGGCCTCCTGCGCACTCTCGAGTGTCCCTCCTCGCCCCAGCCGTTCGCCGAACGACCGGTTGCGCGACAGGGGTGAGGTGCACGTGGCCACCAGGTCGCCCACGCCCGCGAGCCCGGCCAGCGTGGCCGGCTTGGCACCGAGGGCAGTTCCCAGCCGGGTGATCTCGGCCAGGCCGCGGGTGATGATGGAGGCGACGGTGTTGTCGCCGAGTCCGACACCGGCCGCCATGCCGCACGCGAGGGCGATGACGTTCTTGCACGCGCCACCGATCTCGCAGCCGATGACATCGGTATTCGTGTAAGGCCTGAAATAACCTGTCGCACATGCTCTTTGAATCTCGAGCGCGCGAGTGGAGTCGGAACATGCGATCACCGTGGCGGCGGGCTGCCGATCGGCGATCTCACGGGCGAGATTCGGTCCCGACAGCACCGCGATGCGGTCGTGCTCGGCGCCGGTCACCTGAGCGATCACCTGGCTCATCCGCATGAGGGTGCCGCTCTCGATGCCCTTCGCCAGGCTCAACAGGGTCGCCTCGGGACCGATGTCGTCGCGCCACGACTCGAGATTCGCGCGCAACGTCTGCGACGGCACCGCGAGGACGAGGAAGTCCACTCCGTCGAGAGCGACGCGATGATCCGCGGTGGCGCGCACCGTAGCGGGCAGTTCGACGCCGGGCAGGTAGTCCGGGTTCTCGTGCCGGGTGGCGATCGCCTCGGCCACCTCCGCGCGCCGCGCCCAGATCGTCACGTCCGTGCCGGCCTCCGCCAGCACCTTTGCGAAGGCCGTTCCCCACGACCCCGCCCCCAACACCGCAGCCTTGCTCACGCAGTCCCCTTACTCGTGTCCGATCCCGTCCGCAGACCAGCGCCGCGGTTGCTCCAGTATCGCCTACCGCCGCGCCCGCGACCCCCGTCGCCGCCGACTGGCAGAATCGACGACCATGACCACCGCGCACGCGCTGATTCCCGTCAAGGCCCTGGGCCTGGCGAAGTCGCGGCTCGCGCATGTTCTCGATCCCGGCGACCGAGCCGCGCTGGTGCTCGCGATGCTCGCCGACACCCTGCACGCGGCGCTGGCGGTCGAGGGGCTCGCCGTCACCGTCATCACCACCGACGCCGACGTCGCCGCGCTCGCCCTCGGCGCGGGGGCGCACACGCTCGCCGATCCCCCGGTCGCCGACACGGCCGGCGCCTCCGTGGGTCCCGGCCCCTCCGATCCCCCATCCCTCGATCCCGCCTCTCTCGATCCACTGAATGCAGCGCTCTCCGCCGCCGCCCACCGGGTGCGCTCCCGCGAGCCGGGCGTGGATCTGATCGCGCTGCACGCGGACCTGCCGGCGCTGCGGCCCGCCGAACTGTCCGCGGCGCTCTCCGCGGCCCGCGAGGCCGGCCGGGCGGTCGTCGTGGACCACACCGGCACCGGCACCTCGGCGCTGCTGCACTGCACGCCCGAACCACTCGACCCGCTGTTCGGCCCCGATTCGGCGCACCGTCACGTGCGGGCGGGCGCCCACCCCCTGACCGGGGACTGGCCCGGACTGCGGCTCGACGTCGACACCGTCGCCGACCTCGAGGCCGCGACGGCACAGGGTGTCGGGTCCGCGACGGCGTCGGTGCTGGCACGGATCGGATGGCCGATGCCTGTTCGTCATCCCGACTTCGGGTGACGGACGCCGACGGATTGTCCGCCGTTCCGAAACTGAGGGATGATCGACGTGTGAACCACGGCGATTCCACGGACCAGCGCATCGACACCGACCCTCCCGGGTTCGCCGGGGCATCCGGCGACGGCGGAGGCGGCCTCGACGGTGCGACCGCTACCCGTTCGGCCTCGGCGCCGAGCGCCCCACCTGCCGCCACGACGCTGCAGGCCGTCGCCGACAGTCTGCCCGCGGACCGCTACCTCAATCGCGAACTGAGCTGGCTCGACTTCAACGCGCGGGTGCTCGCGCTGGCCGAGGACACGTCCCTGCCGCTGCTCGAACGCGCCAAGTTCCTCGCCATCTTCGCTTCGAATCTCGACGAGTTCTACATGGTGCGTGTCGCCGGCCTCAAGCGCCGCGCCGAGACGGGATTGTCGGTCCGCTCCGCCGACGGGCTGTCGCCACGAGCGCAACTCGCGCTCATTGCGCGCAGCACCCAGGAGATCGCGCGCCGCCACTCCCTCGTCTTCCTCGACTCGGTCCTGCCCGCCCTGACTGCCGAAGGTATTTCGATCATCCGGTGGGACGATCTGGCGGACGACGAGAAACAGCGTCTGACCGCGTACTTCGCCGAACAGGTGTTCCCGGTTCTGACCCCGCTCGCGGTCGATCCGGCGCACCCGTTCCCGTACATCAGCGGACTGAGCCTCAACCTTGCTGTCACCGTGAAGGATCGCCAGTCCGCCGGCGAGCACTTCGCCCGGGTCAAGGTGCCCGACAACGTCGACCGCTTCGTGCGGGTCCGCCGGGACGAGTCGCCGGAGGGGATCGACGCGTTCCTTCCGCTCGAGGAACTCATCGCGGCCCACCTCGACGTGCTGTTCCCCGGCATGGAAATCGTCGAGCACCATGCCTTCCGGGTCACCCGCAACGCCGACTTCGAGGTCGAGGAGGACCGCGACGAGGACCTCCTGCAGGCACTCGAGCGGGAACTCGCCCGTCGCCGTTTCGGTTCCCCGGTGCGCCTCGAGGTCGCCGACGACATGACCGAGCACATGCTCGAACTGCTGCTGCGCGAACTGGACGTCGATCCCGCCGACGTGGTGCAGTTGCCGGGACTGCTGGACCTGTCGAGTCTGTGGCAGGTGCACGGCGTCGACCGGCCCGACCTCAAGGACCGGCCGTTCGTGCCGGCCACCCACCCCGCCTTCGGCGAACGCGAGACCCCCAAGAGCGTGTTCTCGACGCTGCGCGAGGGCGACGTGCTGGTGCACCACCCCTACGATTCCTTCTCCACCAGCGTGCAACGGTTCATCGAGCAGGCCGCAGCCGACAGCCAGGTGCTCGCCATCAAGCAGACTCTCTACCGCACCTCGGGTGACTCCCCCATCGTCAACGCGCTGATCGCCGCGGCGGAAGCCGGCAAGCAGGTGGTGGCACTGGTGGAGATCAAGGCCCGCTTCGACGAACAGGCGAACATCAAGTGGGCCCGCAAGCTGGAACAGGCCGGCGTGCATGTGGTGTACGGCCTGGTGGGACTCAAGACCCACTGCAAGACGTGTCTCGTGGTCCGCCGTGAGGGCTCGCTCATCCGCCGCTACTGCCACATCGGCACCGGCAACTACAACCCGAAGACTGCGCGCCTGTACGAGGACGTCGGTCTGCTCACCGCCGCACCGGAGATCGGCGCGGACCTGACCGATCTGTTCAACACGCTCACCGGGTACTCGCGCAAGGCGAAGTACCGCAACCTGCTCGTCGCCCCGCACGGGGTGCGGTCGGGCATCATCGAACGGATCGACACCGAGATCGAGCACCACGAGGCCGGACGCGACGCCCGGATCCGGCTGAAGGCCAATGCGCTCGTCGACGAACAGGTCATCGACGCGCTGTACCGCGCCTCCCGGGCCGGGGTACCGGTGGAGATCGTCGTGCGCGGCATCTGCGCGCTCAAGCCCGGAGTGCCGGGCCTCAGTGAGAACATCACGGTGCGCTCCATTCTCGGGCGGTTCCTGGAGCACTCGCGCATCCTGCATTTCCGGGCGGCCGACGAGATCTGGATCGGCAGCGCGGACATGATGCACCGCAATCTCGATCGCCGGGTGGAGGTGATGGCCCAGGTGAAGGACCCCCGGCTCGCTGCGCAACTCGACTCGATCTTCGAGTCGGCGCTCGATCCGGCGACCCGGTGCTGGACGTTGCGGGCCGACGGCACCTGGCTCGCGTCGCCGGCACCGGGAACCGCCGCCCGCGACCACCAAGAAGAGTTCATGCGTAGCCGCAGCTCCTGATCGGAAGGATGTCGGTGTCCCCCGTTTCCGACAACGCAATGCGAGCCAACATCTTCGCCGCCGGAGCCGTCCTGTGGCGGAGGAACCCGACCGCCCGGAACCGTTTCGAAGTAGCCGTCGTGCACCGGCCGCGATACGACGACTGGTCCTTCCCCAAGGGCAAACTCGATCCCGGCGAGACAGCCGTCGTCGCCGCCGTACGCGAGATCGAGGAGGAGACCGGCATTTCGGCACGCCTCGGCCGGTATCTCGGCAAGGTCACCTACCCGGTTCCGGGGCACCGGAAGCTCAAGCGGGTGGACTACTGGGCCGCCGCGGAACGCAGCGGCCGGTTCGTCCCCAACGACGAGGTCGACGAGCTGCGCTGGCTCGCACCCGACGACGCCTTCGCGGCCCTGTCGTACCCGATGGACCATACGGTGCTGCGGCGCTTCCAGACCTTGCCGCCGGACACGGCGACGGTGCTGATCGTGCGGCACGGGAAGGCCGGCAGCCGCAAGAACCATCGCGGCGACGACCGGCACCGGCCTCTCGACGCGGCGGGCCGCGCCCAGGCCCAGGCCCTCGTTCCCCAACTGCTCGCGTTCGGCGCGGACAGTGTGGTCGCCGCGGACCGGGTGCGCTGTGTGCAGACCGTGCAGCCGCTCGCGGACCGGCTCGGGGTCGAGATCGCCGTCGAGACCTCCCTGACCGAAGAGGAATACGGCGCCGACCCGCAACTCGGACGCAAGCGAGCGCTCGAACTCGCCCAGCGCGGCGGCGTGCCGGTGATCTGCAGTCAGGGCAAGGTGATTCCGGACCTCGTGCGATGGTGGGCCGAGCACGACGGGGTGGTCGCGCCGAACACGCGCAACCGGAAGGGCAGCACCTGGGTCCTGTCGCTGGCCGGCGACCGGCTCGTCGCAGTGGACCACATCGACAGTCCACTGCCCCCTACCCCCGCCTGAACGCACGTCGGCGGCCATCGAGGGAAAACCCCCGATGGCCGCCGAACGGACGGATCCGGGCGGTAGCGCCACGCTCGGCGGCGCCCCTTCTCGGCGACGGTCTTCCGGACCCGCGCCGTGCCGGAATTGCTACTTCTTGGCGGCGGTCTTGCGGGCCGGCGCCTTCTTGGCCGCGGTGGTCTTCTTGGCCGCCGTGGTCTTCTTCGCCGCGGTGGTCTTCTTGGCCGCGGTGGTCTTGGCCGGAGCCTTGGCCGCCGTGGTCTTCTTCGCCGCGGTGGTCTTCTTGGCCGCGGTGGTCTTGGCCGGAGCCTTGGCCGCCGTGGTCTTCTTCGCCGCGGTGGTCTTCTTGGCCGCGGTGGTCTTGGCCGGAGCCTTGGCCGCCGTGGTCTTCTTCGCCGCGGTGGTCTTCTTGGCCGCGGTGGTCTTGGCCGGAGCCTTGGCCGCCGTGGTCTTCTTCGCCGCGGTGGTCTTCTTGGCCGCGGTGGTCTTGGCCGGAGCCTTGGCCGCCGTGGTCTTCTTCGCCGCGGTGGTCTTCTTGGCCGCGGTGGTCTTGGCCGGAGCCTTGGCCGCCGTGGTCTTCTTCGCCGCGGTGGTCTTCTTGGCCGCGGTGGTCTTGGCCGGAGCCTTGGCCGCCGTGGTCTTCTTCGCCGCGGTGGTCTTCTTGGCCGCGGTGGTCTTGGCCGGAGCCTTGGCCGCCGTGGTCTTCTTCGCCGCGGTGGTCTTCTTGGCCGCGGTGGTCTTGGCCGGAGCCTTGGCCGCCGTGGTCTTCTTCGCCGCGGTGGTCTTCTTGGCCGCGGTGGTCTTGGCCGGAGCCTTGGCCGCCGTGGTCTTCTTCGCCGCGGTGGTCTTCTTGGCCGCGGTGGTCTTGGCCGGAGCCTTGGCCGCCGTGGTCTTCTTCGCCGCGGTGGTCTTCTTGGCCGCGGTGGTCTTGGCCGGAGCCTTGGCCGCCGTGGTCTTCTTCGCCGCGGTGGTCTTCTTGGCCGCGGTGGTCTTGGCCGGAGCCTTGGCCGCCGTGGTCTTCTTCGCCGCGGTGGTCTTCTTGGCCGCGGTGGTCTTGGCCGGAGCCTTGGCCGCCGTGGTCTTCTTCGCCGGAGCGGCCTTGGCGGCAGTCTTCTTCGCCGCCGCGGTCTTCTTGGCGGCCGTCTTCTTCGCCGCCGCGGTCTTCTTGGCGGCGGCAGCCGCGCCGCGCTTGACGGCCGGACCCGTCGCGGGGAGCTTCTGCGAACCGGCGATGACCGCCTTGAACTGTGCGCCGGGGCGGAATGCCGGCACCGACGTCGGCTTGACCTTCACGGTCTCGCCCGTACGCGGGTTGCGGGCGACCCGGGCGGCGCGGCGGCGCTGCTCGAAGACACCGAATCCGGTGATGGTGACGCTCTTGCCCGAGTGCACTGCACGCACGATCGCGTCGACCATGTGCTCCACGGCCGCCGTTGCTGTGCGCCTGTCCGAACCGAGTTTCTCGGTCAGAACATCGATCAGCTCTGCCTTGTTCATTGCATTCCTCCGCACATTACGGTCCACCGTCAGACCGACTCGAGTCCACGGTAGACCCGCAAACGGGCAAGAGTCTATGTGCCACGCCAATTCTCATGCAAATTACCGGCGGGCCGGATCCGGGCGTCCGCCGGATCCGGCCCGCCGAGGCTCGATTCGAAGGCTCGATCAGGGTGCCGGGAGGGTGCGTGGTTTCCAAGAAGGCCTTGCGTTTTCGTACTCGGAAATCGCGTCTACCTGGCGCAACGTGAGTCCGATGTCGTCGAGACCCTCCAACAGCCGCCACCGGGTGTAGTCGTCAATGCCGAACGGCACCACGGTGGTTCCGGCGGTCACGGTACGAGCTTCGAGATCGACCTCGAGCTCCAGCCCCGGCTGCTGTTCGATGAGCTTCCAGAGCAATTCGACGTCCGGTTGTTCGACCTGAGCGGCCAGCAATCCGGCCTTGCCGGCGTTGCCCCGGAAGATGTCGGCGAAGCGGGACGAGATGACGACGCGGAAACCGTAGTCGGACAGCGCCCACACGGCGTGCTCGCGCGAGGACCCGGTGCCGAAGTCCGGCCCGGCCACCAGGACGCTGCCCCGGTCGAACGGCGGGGTGTTCAGCACGAAAGCCGGATCCGTGCGCCAGGCGGCGAACAGGCCGTCCTCGAATCCGGTTCGAGTGACCCGCTTCAGGTACACCGCGGGGATGATCTGATCGGTGTCGACGTTCGACCGGCGCAGCGGAACGCCGATTCCCTTGTGAGTGGTGAAGGCTTCCATCGAAAATTCTCCTTCGGTCCCGTGACCTAGTCCAGATCCGCCGGAGCGGAGAGAGTGCCGCGCACCGCAGTCGCCGCCGCGACCTGAGGCGAGACGAGGTGGGTGCGTCCGCCCTTGCCTTGGCGGCCTTCGAAGTTCCGGTTCGAGGTCGAAGCGCAGCGCTCACCCGGCGCCAACTGGTCCGGGTTCATGCCCAGGCACATCGAGCAGCCCGCCTGGCGCCATTCCGCCCCTGCGGCCGTGAATATCTCACCGAGACCTTCGGCTTCGGCTTGGGCACGAACGCGCATCGATCCGGGCACGACGAGCATTCGGACTCCGTCGGCGACCGTGCGGCCCCGCAGGACGTCGGCGACGGCCCGCAGATCCTCGATCCGGCCGTTGGTGCACGACCCGACGAAGACGGTGTCGACGGGCACCTCCCGCAGCGGGGTCCCGGGCTCGAGTCCCATGTACCGCAGTGCCTTCTCGGCCGCGTGACGCTCGCTCTCGTCTGCCATCGCCGCCGGATCGGGCACCGACGAACCGAGGGGCGCGCCCTGACCCGGGTTGGTGCCCCATGTGACGAAGGGCGTCAGGGCCGACCCGTCGATGCGGACCTCGGCGTCGAAAACCGCATCCTCGTCGGTCTTCAACTGTTCCCATGCCGCTACCGCGGCGTCCCAGTCCGCGCCCTGGGGCGCGTGCGGACGACCCTCCAGGAACTCGTAGGTGGTCTCGTCCGGTGCGATCATCCCGGCCCGGGCGCCCGCTTCGATGGACATGTTGCAGATGGTCATCCGCGCTTCCATCGAGAGCTTCCGGATGGCCTCGCCGCGGTACTCGAGCACGTAGCCCTGGCCGCCGCCGGTGCCGATCTCGGCGATGACCGCGAGAATCAGGTCCTTGCTCGAGACGCCGGGGGGCAGTTCGCCGTCGACGGTGATCGCCATCGTCTTGAACGGGCGCAGCGAAAGCGTCTGGGTCGCCAGCACATGCTCGACCTCACTGGTGCCGATACCCATTGCCAGGGCACCGAAGGCGCCGTGGGTGGAGGTGTGGCTGTCGCCGCACACCACGGTCGTGCCCGGCTGTGTCAGTCCGAGTTGCGGTCCGACGACATGGACGATGCCCTGCTCCACGTCCCCCATCGGGTGCAGCCGGATGCCGAACTCCTCACAGTTGCGGCGCAACGTCTCGACCTGGGTGCGTGAGACGGGGTCGGCGATGGGCTTGTCGATGTCGACCGTGGGGACGTTGTGGTCCTCGGTCGCGATGGTCAGGTCCGGGCGCCGCACGGGCCGATTCGCCAGCCGCAGGCCGTCGAACGCCTGCGGGCTCGTGACCTCGTGCACGAGATGCAGATCGATGTAGATCAGGTCCGGCTGCCGTGCCGCACCCTCTCCCGTACCGCGCACGACCACATGCTGGTCCCACACCTTCTCCGCCAGAGTCTTTCCAGCCATCTTCTCCACCTGTCGTACGTGACGAACGCGGTTCCCGTTCTCGGGCTGTCCCGGGCCGCGAATACTGTCGTCCCCGCCGGTTTCCGCGTGGGCTATGCTTCCCATTATGCGAGACGGAGGTATCGACCTATGAGACAGCATAGCGGGATCGGAGTGCTGGACAAAGCCATGGCGGTCCTCCACGCGGTGGCCCAGCAACCGTGCAACCTGACCGAACTGTGCGCTCGCACCGGACTACCCCGCGCCACCGCGCACCGCCTCGCGGTCGGGCTCGAAGTGCACCGGCTGCTCGCGCGCGACGGTGACGGCCAGTGGCGCCCGGGCCCCGGCCTGGCCGAACTGTCCGCGGGCGCGGGCGACCCACTCGTCGATGCCGCCTCGCTCGTTCTCCCACGGCTACGCGAGATCACCGGCGAGAGCGTGCAGTTGTACCGGCGGGAGGGCACGCACCGGGTGTGCGTCGCCGCCCTCGAACCACCGACCGGTCTGCGCGACACCGTCCTCGTGGGCGCGAGACTGCCGATGACCGCCGGGTCCGGCGCGCGGGTCCTGCTCGCCTGGGCCGACGCCGCGACGCAGCGGGCGATCCTGCCGGAGGCGGCATTCGGCGAGCGGGTGCTCGCCGAGGTGCGTCGGCGCGGCTGGGCGCAGAGCGTCGCCGAGCGAGAACCCGGCGTGGCCTCGGTGGCCGCACCGGTACGCGATGCCTCCGGCTCGGTCGTCGCCGCGATCTCCGTCTCGGGACCCGTCGACCGGATGGGCCGCCGGCCCGGAGCACGGTGGGCCGCGGATCTGCTCGCGGCCGCCGACGCCCTGCACAAGCGACTCTAGAAGGCTGTCGCATCCGCCGACTCCTGTGCCACAGTGCACGCATGGGAACCCACCAGCGCGCACAGATCACGATGACCGACGCCGAGATCGGCGACTTCCTCGAACGCAGCCGCGTCGCGACAATGGCGACGGTCGGCCCCGGCGGCCTCCCCCACCTGGTCGCGATGTGGTACGCGGTGCTCGACGGCGAGATCTGGTTCGAAACCAAGCTGAAGTCGCAGAAGGCGGTCAATCTGCGGCGGGACAACCGGATCAGCGCGCTCGTCGAAGACGGCCACACGTACGACACGCTGCGCGGGGTCTCGCTGGAGGGACACGCCGAAACGGTCGAGGACCGGGACGTGCTGTTCGAGGTGTGCCGCAGCGTGTGGGAACGCTACACCGGCCCCTACACCGCGGAACTGCGACCCGCGATCGAGCAGATGATGCACAAGCGCGTTGCGGTGCGAGTCGTCGCGGAACGGGTCCGGTCCTGGGACCATCGGAAACTCGGACTGCCGGCGATGCCGATCGGCGGCAGCACCGCGCCGTACCTCCTCGAGGAGCTGGAAAACCGGACGACAGACGTAGGACTGCCGAGTTAGATTTCCGATGTCCCGGCCGAGTACCGGGCGGGGGAAGGGAGACAGCGGTGAACGACCCGAACGGGAAGCGGATCGCGGAGCAGTTCCGCGCAGCCCTCGAACGCAAGAATCAGCACGCCCGCCACGGCACGGACCATCTCGACGGGAGGGCCAAGGCGCAGGCGCCGCACGGCAGCGCCGACCACCGCCGCAATTTCCGGCGCAAGAGCGGATGACGAGTACAGAACGACGAAGGTCCCTGCCGATCCGTGGATCGGCAGGGACCTTCGCGTGGTAGCCCCGACGGGATTTGAACCCGCGCTACCGCCTTGAGAGGGCGGCGTCCTAGGCCGCTAGACGACGGGGCCAGGAACTTTCACTGCTCGGAGAAGAACACCCTTCGACCTCGCGATCGAAGGATCTTCCGTGGTAGCCCCGACGGGATTTGAACCCGCGCTACCGCCTTGAGAGGGCGGCGTCCTAGGCCGCTAGACGACGGGGCCAGGAACTTTCACTGCTCGGAGAAGAACACCCTTCGACCTCGCGATCGAAGGATCTTCCGTGGTAGCCCCGACGGGATTTGAACCCGCGCTACCGCCTTGAGAGGGCGGCGTCCTAGGCCGCTAGACGACGGGGCCAGGAACTTTCACTGCTCGGAGAAGAACACCCTTCGACCTCGCGATCGAAGGATCTTCCGTGGTAGCCCCGACGGGATTTGAACCCGCGCTACCGCCTTGAGAGGGCGGCGTCCTAGGCCGCTAGACGACGGGGCCAGGAACTTCTTCTCCGTGCTCCCCCACCTTGCGGCGGAGGCTCAGCCAGCTTAACCGGCCGAGGCTCGGTGACAAAATCACCGGGCAGACGCTGGGGTACCAGGACTCGAACCTAGAATGGCTGAACCAGAATCAGCTGTGTTGCCAATTACACCATACCCCAATGGCTTGTTCCGGAGACCCGCCTCGCGGCGCTGCGGCCTCCGTTCCGAACCGAGAAGAAGGTTAGCACCATCGGTGCCCCCAATAACAAATCGCCTGGTCAAGCCGGGTGATGTGCCACCTGAGCCGGCCGCGGGAGGGCTCGCGGCCGGCCCGTGCACGACTCAGGCCGTGCGAGCGCGGGCGGCACGAAGCCGTGCCAGCGAGACGTCCCGGCCGAGCAGTTCCATCGACTCGTACAGCGGCGGACTGATGTGCGATCCCGTGAGGGCCACGCGCACCGGCGCGAAGGCCTTGCGGGGCTTGAGGCCGAGCTCGTCGATCAGCGCGGCCTTGAGGGCCTCTTCGAGGGCCGCCGCCTTCCACTCGGTCACGCCGCCGGCCGCAGCGATCGTCGCATCGAGCACGGGTGCGGCGTCGGGGCCGAGGTTCTTGGCTGCGGCCGCCTCGTCGAGGACGAAGTCGGCCTCGTCGACGTAGAGGAACTTCAGCAGGTCCCACGCGTCCGACAACACCACGATGCGGGTCTGGACCAGCTCGGCCGCCTCCGCGAACCGGGCGCTGTCGACATCCGCGCCGATGCGGCCGTGCTCCACGAGGAACGACTTCAGCCGTGCCGTGAAGTCGGCCGGTTCGAGCAGCCGGATGTGCTCGGCGTTGATGGCGTCTGCCTTCTTCTGGTCGAACCGCGCCGGGTTCGAGTTGACCTTGCCGATGTCGAAGGCGGCCACCATCTCGTCGAGCGAGAAGACGTCACGGTCGTCGGCCAGTCCCCAGCCGAGGAGCGCGAGGTAGTTGAGGAGCCCCTCGGCGATGAAGCCGCGGTCGCGGTGGATGAACAGATTGGACTCGGGGTCGCGCTTGGAGAGCTTCTTGTTGCCCTGCCCCATCACGAACGGCAGGTGACCGAACTCGGGCGTGAAATCGGTCACGCCGATGCGCTGCAGCGCCTCGTAGAGGGCGAGCTGACGCGGCGTCGACGAGAGCAGGTCTTCGCCGCGCAGCACGTGGGTGATCCGCATGAGGGCATCGTCCACGGGGTTGACCAGCGTGTAGAGCGGGATGCCGTTGCCGCGGGTCAGCGCGAAGTCGGGCACGGTGCCGGCCTTGAACGTGGTCTCACCGCGCACCAGATCGTTCCAGGCCAGGTCGTGATCGGGCATGCGCAGGCGCACCACGGGCTTACGCCCCTCCTCGCGGTACGCCTGCCGCTGCTCGGCGGTCAGATCGCGGTCGTAGTTGTCGTAGCCGAGCTTCGGGTCGCGGCCGGCAGCGCGGTGGCGTGCCTCGACCTCCTCCGGCGTGGAGAACGACTCGTACGCCTCGCCTGCGTCGAGCAGCCGGGCGACGACGTCGAGGTGCAGGTCGCGCCGCTGCGACTGCCGGTACGGCTCGTACGGGCCGCCCACCTCGGGGCCCTCGTCCCAGTCGAGCCCGAGCCACCGGAGCGCGTCGAGGATCGCCTGGTACGACTCCTCGGTGTCGCGGGCGGCGTCGGTGTCCTCGATGCGGAACACGAAGGTGCCGCCGTGGTGACGGGCGAAAGCCCAGTTGAACAGGGCGGTGCGCACGAGGCCCACGTGCGGGGTTCCGGTCGGGGACGGACAGAAACGAACGCGTACTTCGCTGTTGGTCATGGCTCACTCGGGTCGAGGGATCGAAAAGACCCCTCCAGGCTAGTCCCGACCGGTCGCGAAGCCGCGGCCTACCTGCGCTTGGCGGTCACCGGGTTCGTCAGCGTGCCGATGCCCTCGACGGTGATCGAGACGGTGTCGCCGTCGACGATCGGTCCGACGCCCTCCGGGGTGCCGGTGAGGATCACATCGCCCGGCAACAGGGTCATCACCGCCGAGACCCACTCGATCAGCTTCGGAATGTCGTGCACCATCAACGACGTTCGGCTGCGCTGACGCGTCTGTCCGTCGACCTGCGCGGTGATCTCGAGATCCGTGGGATCGATGTCCGTCTCGATCCAGGGCCCGAGGGGGCAGAACGTGTCGTGTCCCTTGGCTCGCGTCCACTGTCCGTCCTGCTGCTGATGGTCACGCGCCGAGACGTCGTTGGCCACCGTGTAGCCGAGGACCACGTCTTGCGCCTTCGCAGCCGGAACGTCCTTGCAGGGACGGCCGATGACGACGGCGAGTTCGGCCTCGTGGTGGACGAGGTTGCTGCTCGGTGGGAGCACGATCGGCGCCCCCGGGCCGACGATGGAGGTGTTCGGCTTGAGGAAGATCACCGGCTCGTCGGGGACGTCGTTGCCGGACTCGGCCGCGTGGGCGGCGTAGTTGCGGCCGACGCAGACCACCTTGCTCGCCAGGATCGGCGCAAGGAGCCGGACGTCGGCGAGCGGCCAGCTGCGGCCGGTGAAGGTCGGGGTGCCGAAAGGATGTTCGGCGATCTCCTTCGCGATCGCGGCGTCCCCCTCCCCCTCGATGCTGACGAAGGCGACACCGTCCGGGCTGGCAATTCGACCAAGGCGCATGCCGGGGAGTCTATCCGTGCGGCCGCCCGCGGCCCTGCGGACCACGTCGCGCAGGTATAGGCTCCCACGCAGAAGTTCATTCTACGGGATTTTCGTTTCAGATAGTGAGACAACATGACGGTTCGGGACATCGGCGCGCGGCGCTGGGTCATCCTGGCGCTCGGCGTGTTCGCGCAGGCGGCTCAGGCGGTCCTCGTCAACGGCGCCGCCTTCCTCATCCCCACGCTCCACGAGGATTGGGGCCTCACGCTTGCGCAAGCCGGAACACTTTCCGCTGCACCGATATTCGGAGTCGTCTTCAGTCTCGTTGCATGGGGCGCCCTTGCCGACCGGTACGGCGAGCGGCGGGTCCTGGCCGCAGGACTCGCCCTGGCCGCGGCGGCTGCGGCGGCGGCCGGTGTCAGCGGGACAGCGCCGATGCTCGCGCTCATGCTGGCCCTCGGCGGCGCCGCCGCAGCGAGTGCCAACGCCGCGAGCGGTCGCGTCGTCGTCGGCTGGTTCCCACCGCACCAGCGCGGTCTCGCCATGGGGATCCGGCAGATGTCGTTACCCCTCGGCGTCGCCGTCGCCGCGCTGACAATTCCCCCGCTCGCACGCGACCACGGGATCGGCGCTGCGCTGGCCTTCTCCGCGGTGGTCTGCGCCGCCGCGGCGGTCGCGTGCGCGATCGGCATCGTCGATCCACCGCGGCCGGAACGCGGCCGGGCCGCCGAACTCGGCCTGCTCGACAACCCCTATCGGGCCGGGCGGTCGCTGCAGCGGATACACGCGGCGTCGGTGCTGCTGGTGGTGCCGCAGTACGTGGTGTGGACCTACGCGCTGGTGTGGCTGATCTCCGAGCGCGGCTGGGCCGAGTCCGCGGCGGGCCTGGTCATCACCGCCGCGCAGTTTCTCGGTGCACTCGGCCGTGTCGGCGCGGGGATGTGGTCCGACCGGGCCGGCAGCCGCCTGCGGCCGCTGCGCATCGTGGCGCTGTCGGTGGTGCTGTCCATGGCCGTGTTCGCCGCCGCCGCACTCACCGATTCGGCGGTGGCCGTCGCGCTCCTGATCGTGGCTTCGGTGACGACGGTGGCGCCGAACGGGCTGGCTTTCACCGCGGTCGCCGAGATCGCGGGACCGTTCTGGGGCGGCCGCGCGCTCGGCATCCAGAACACCGGCCAGTTCGTTGCAGCGGCGTGCGTGGGACCCGCTTTCGGCGGACTCATCGCGCTGGCCGGCTTCCCCGCGGCGTTCGCGCTGGCCGCGCTGATCCCCGCCGCCGCGGTACCGCTGGTCCCCCGCACCTGAGCCGGTGCGGCCTTCCGGGCTCTCCGGGAGGCCGCACCGGGACGGGGTCAGAGGGCGGCAGCGATGCGGTCGCCGACCTCCGTCGTCACGATCGGACCCGTGCCGCGGGCGGCGAGGTCCGCCTCGACCGCACGCTCGACCCGGGTCGCCTCGTCCGCCCGGCCGAGGTGGCGCAGCAGCAGGGCGACCGACAGGATCGCCGCGGTCGGGTCGGCGATGCCCTTGCCCGCGATGTCCGGGGCGCTGCCGTGGACCGGCTCGAACATCGACGGGTTGGTGCCCGAGGCGTCGATGTTGCCGCTGGCCGCCAGCCCGATGCCACCGGTGACCGCACCGGCGAGATCGGTGACGATGTCGCCGAACAGGTTGTCGGTCACGATCACGTCGAACCGGCCCGGGTCGTCGACCATGTAGATGGTGGCGGCGTCGATGTGGCAGTAGGCCGTCTCGACGTCCGGGTACTGCGCACCCACCGTCTCGACCGCACGCGTCCAGATGGCACCGGCGTTGGAAAGCACGTTGGTCTTGTGGATCAGGGTCAGGTGCTTGCGGCGACTCTGTGCGAGCTCGAAGGCGTAACGCACGACGCGTTCGGCTCCGAACCAGGTGTTGATCGAGACCTCGGTGGCGATCTCGTGGGGGGTGCCGACGCGGATGGCACCGCCGTTGCCGGTGTAGGGGCCCTCGGTGCCCTCCCGCACCACGACGAAGTCGATTTCCGGCTGCGCCGCGAGCGGCGACTTCGCCCCCGGGTACAACCGCGACGGCCGCAGATTGACATGGTGATCGAGCGCGAACCGCATGTTCAGCAGCAGCCCCCGCTCCAGCACGCCCGGGGTGACGGAGGGGTCGCCGATGGCGCCGAGCAGGATTGCGTCGTGCGCGCGGATCGCCGCCAGGTCGGCGTCCGGGAGCAGTTCCCCGGTGGCGTTGTACCGCCGGGCACCGAGGTCGTACTCGGTGGTCTCGAGGTCGGGGACCAGCCTTCCGAGGACCTTGAGGGCCTCTGCCGTGACCTCGACACCGATGCCGTCACCGGGGATGACCGCTAGCTTCATGGACACACTCTCTTCCTCTTCGCGACGATGGCCGCGACCGTGTTCGACGATCGCGGCCATCGGGTACAGCGGGGGTGGTTCAGGACAGGTCGACCTGCGCGACGCGGGCGTCGAGCTGCTCCACGATCTGCGCGATCTCGGCGTCGCCGACGACCCGGTCGACCCGCAGGATCACCGTGGCGCCGGGTCCTTCGACGTCCTGGCTCAAGGCCGCCGCCTGGATGTCGATCCCGGCGTTGCCGAGGACCGTGCCGAGGACCCCGAGCACGCCCGGGCGGTCCTCGTAGTGGACGACGAGGTTGTGGCCCTCGGCACGCAGGTCGAAGCTGCGGCCGTTGATGTTGACGATCTTCTCGATCTGCTGCAGGCCGGTCAGCGCACCGGTGACCGTGGTGACGAGTCCGTCGGCGGCCACGGCGCGGACCTCCACGGCGCTGCGGTGCGTCGAGGCCTCGCTGTGCTTGTCGACCTCCACACTCACGCCGCGCTGTTCGGCGAGGGCGGGGGCGTTGACGAAGGTGACCGGCTCGTCGCTGCTGGCGGAGAACAGCCCGCGCAGTGCCGCAAGGCCCAGGATCTCGACGTTCTCTGCGGACAGCTCACCGCTGGCGACGACCTGCACGTTCTGCACGGCCTCGGGCGACAGCGTGCCGGCGATCAGACCCAGCTTGCGCACGAGCTCGAGCCACGGTGCGACCTCCTCGCCGACCGGGCCGCCGGAGACGTTCACGGCGTCCGGGACGAACTCGCCGGCCAGGGCCAGCAGCACACTCTTGGCGACGTCGGTGCCGGCGCGGTCCTGGGCCTCGGTCGTGGAGGCGCCGAGGTGCGGGGTGACGACGGTGTTGTCGAGGTCGAACAGCTTCGAGTCCGTGCAGGGTTCGGAGTGGAAGACGTCGAGGCCGGCGGCGCGAACCTTGCCGGAGACGAGGGCGTCGTGGAGGGCGTCCTCGTCGATGAGGCCACCGCGGGCGGCGTTGACGATGATGACGCCGTCCTTGGCCCGCGCGAGCCGCTCGGCGTTGATCAGGCCTGCCGTCTCCTTGGTCTTGGGCAGGTGCACGGAGATGAAGTCGGCGCGCTCGATCAGCTCGTCGATGTCGACCAGTTCGATCCCGAGCTGGGCGGCGCGGGCCGGCGGCAGATAGGGGTCGTAGGCGATGACGTGGGTCTCGAAGGCGGCGAGGCGCTGCGCGAACAGCTGTCCGATCCGGCCCAGGCCGACGACGCCGACGGTCTTGCCCAGGATCTCGGTGCCGTTGAAGCTCGACCGCTTCCAGGTGCGCTCACGCAGCGTGCGGTCGGCGGCAGGGATCTGCCGCGCCGTGGCCATCAGCAGCGCCACGGCGTGCTCGGCGGCCGAATGGATGTTCGACGTCGGAGCGTTGACGACCATCACACCGCGTTCGGTGGCGGCCGGGATGTCGACGTTGTCGAGGCCGACGCCGGCGCGACCGACGATCTTCAGCTTCGTGGCGGCGGCGAGGACCTCGGCGTCGACCGTGGTCGCCGAACGGACCAGCAGGGCGTCCGCCTCGGGCACCGCCGCGAGCAGCGCGGGACGGTCCGGGCCGTCGACCCAGCGCACCTCGACGCCGTCACCGAGCGCATCGACGGTCGACTGCGCCAGCTTGTCGGCGATCAGGACAACGGGACGGCCATTCTGGCTCACGTGCGAACTCCCCTGTGGTTGGTTTGTCTGACGGGTCGTCGACGGCGCCGCACCCCGAGGTGCGCGAAGCGGCCGTGACCCGGCTCAGTTTAGTGCGTACGTGTCGCTTCCGGACCGCCACCCTGCGAGCCGC
This sequence comes from Rhodococcus sp. GXMU-t2271, assembly GCF_041414735.1. Lineage (NCBI taxonomy): Bacteria > Bacillati > Actinomycetota > Actinomycetes > Mycobacteriales > Nocardiaceae > Rhodococcus > Rhodococcus sp. GXMU-t2271. The sequence continues at coordinate 49,348 of NZ_JAUIZP010000006.1, read as the reverse complement.
AGTGGATTTCGCGGCGGACGCGCCGCCGCCGGGAACGCCCGATCGGCGGCGCGCGCCGGCCGGCACCGGCCCCGGGGGCTCAGCGCCGGCGATTCCTCCTGCGCGGCAGCGACTTCGGCGCCCGACCGGTGGTGTGATCAGGGTTACCGCGCGGCGCGGATCCCGGGGACGGCGACGACGCGCAGTGCCGGAACGCGACGACCGCTGTCCGCACAGTGGGATAGAAGCGGTCGGGGGTGAACCGGTCCCCCACTCCGAACTGCACGAGCCGGTCCTTGATGGGGCCTTTCATGGCGGCGAAGGCCAGGTGGATCTTCTTGCCGGCCAGGTATCGGTCCAGGTCGACGAGTTCGTCGACGGCGGTGGTGTCGAGCCCGGTGATCGGTTCGGCAGCGATCACGACCCATTCGACCGGCTCGGGCGATTTCGCAACCAGCGAGCGGACGTAGTCGTCGAAGATCGAACCGTTGGCGAAGAACAGCGGGGCGTCGAACCGCACGAGCAGCAGACCGGGGATGCGATGCCCTTCGGGGTGACGGTTGATGTCGTGGAAGCCCGCGACGCGGGTCAGCTCGACGAGCTCGGTGCGGTACGGCGACCATGCGTGCCACACGACGGCGACGAACGAGAGCCCGATGGCGACGAGAATCCCCTCCAGGACCCCGACGAGCGCCACCCCGAGGAAGGCTGCCGCCGCGAGACCGGCCTCGAGCCGGCTCATCCGCCACATGCGGATCACCCCGCGCACGTCGATGAGGGCCGACGCCGCGACCAGCACGACCGCCGCGAGTGTCGCCTCGGGCAGATAGGCGGTCACGCCGGGCGCGAGCAGCACGAACAGCAGGACAGCGACGGCACCGACCACCCCGACGAGCTGGGTGCGGGCGCCGTTCTGCTCGGCGACGGGCGTGCGGGACGAGCTGGCCGAGATGGGGAATCCCCCGAGCAGACCGGTCGCGACGTTGGCGGCGCCGATGGCCTTCATCTCGGTACTGCCGTCCACGTCGTCGCCGCGGCGGGCCGCGAAGGTCCGCGACAGCACCCCCGTGTCCGCGAACGCGATGAGCGCGATGCCGGCTGCCGGGCCGAGCAGCGCGAGCACGTCTTCCCAGCTCACCGCGGCCACGGCAGGTGCCGGCAACCCGGACGGCAGCGCGCCGACCATGGCGATCTGCTCCGGTAGGCCGAGCAGCGAGGACACCACACACGCTCCGGCCACCGCGACCAGGACACCCGGGATGCGCACCCGCAGGAGTCGGAACGCCACGATCACCGCCAGGGACACCACACCGACGGCGGTGGCGACGGGGTCGACGTCACCCGCGGCGACCGCCCGGACGATCGCGGCGAGGTCCTGAGCCAGCCCCGGTTCGTCGATCGCGAAGCCGAACAGTGTCGGCAGCTGCCCGACCACGACGACCAGCGCGATGCCGTTGAGGTAACCGAGCCTGATGGGTTTGGACAGCAGTTCGGTGACGAAACCGAGCCGCAGGAAGCCGGCGACGACGAGGATCACGCCCACGAGCAGGGCCAGGACTCCAGCGAGGGCAAGGGCTTCCTGCGGATCGCCCGTCGCGGCGAGCGGGAGCACCGCCGCGGCGATGAGCGGGGTGAGGGCCGAATCGGGGCCGAGCACAAGCACTTTCGACGGCCCCAGCAGGGCGTACACCAGCATCGGGACGATCGTGGCGTACAACCCGGCGTAGGCGGGCAACCCGGCCGCCGTCGCGTAACCCATGCCCGCGGGAACGAGCAGCGCGGTGAGCGCCAGGCCGGCGGTGAAGTCGGGGCGCAGCCACTCCCGCCGGTAGGTGCGGGCCGCGACGACCCCCGGCAGCTTTCCCAGACCCCAGGACATCAGGGCATTATCCACCCTCGAACGCCGACGGCCCGGCACCACAGCGGTGCCGGGCCGTCGAAGCGGCGGGATCCGATCAGGCGGTCTCGGTGATCGGCCGGTCCACCCAGCTCATCAGGTCGCGCAGCTGCTTGCCGACGACCTCGATGCCGTGCTCGGCGTTCTTCTTGCGCAGGCCCTCGAGCTCCTTGTTGCCACCCTCGACGTTGGCGACGAGACGCTTGACGAAGGTGCCGTCCTGGATGTCCTTCAGGATCTCCTTCATGCGCTCCTTGGTGCCGGCGTCGATGACGCGCGGGCCGGAGAGGTAGCCACCGAACTCCGCGGTGTCGGACACCGAGTAGTTCATGCGGGCGATGCCACCCTCGTACATGAGGTCGACGATGAGCTTGAGCTCGTGGAGAACCTCGAAGTACGCCATCTCGGGGGCGTAGCCCGCCTCGACCATGACGTCGAAGCCGGTCTTGACCAGTTCCTCGGTGCCACCGCAGAGGACGGCCTGCTCACCGAACAGGTCGGTCTCGGTCTCTTCCTTGAAGGTGGTCTTGATGACGCCGGCGCGGGTGCCGCCGATGCCCTTGGCGTAGGACAGCGCCAGCGCCTGGCCCTCGCCCTTCGGGTCCTGGTGCACGGCGATGAGCGCGGGCACACCCTTGCCGTCGACGAACTGCCGGCGCACGAGGTGGCCGGGGCCCTTGGGGGCGACCATGGCGACCGTGACGTTCTCCGGCGCCTCGATGAGACCGAAGTGGATGTTGAGGCCGTGGCCGAAGAACAGCGCGTCGCCGTCCTTCAGGTTGGGCTCGATGTCGTTCTTGAAGATCGACGCCTGCGCGGTGTCGGGCGCGAGCACCATGATGACGTCGGCCCACTCCGAGACCTCGGCGGGGGTACCGACGGCGAGGCCGGCCTCCTCGGCCTTGGCCCGCGACTTCGAGCCTTCCTTCAGGCCGATGCGCACCTCGACGCCGGAGTCGCGCAGGCTCAGCGAGTGCGCGTGTCCCTGGCTGCCGTAGCCGATCACCGCGACCTTGCGGCCCTGGATGATCGACAGATCGGCGTCGTCGTCGTAGAACATCTCGACTGCCACAGTTGTTACCTCTCTCAGCAAATAAGGGTGTGTTCAGGCTAACGGGTGGCCGTGATCGACTTCGGACCGCGTCCGACCGCGACGACCCCGGACTGCACGATCTCGCGGATGCCGTAGGGCTCGAGCATCCGCAGCAGGGCGTCGAGCTTGGAGCGGGTACCGGTGGCCTCGATGGTGAGCGATTCGGGTGAGACGTCGATCACCTTGGCGCGGAACAGATTCACCGTCTCGATGACCTGCGTGCGCACGCTCGCGTCCGCCCGCACCTTGATCAGCAGCAGCTCGCGGGCGACCGAGGCATCCTCTTCCTGCTCGACGATCTTGATGACATTGACGAGCTTGTTGAGCTGCTTGGTCACCTGCTCGAGCGGAAACTCCTCGACGGTCACGACGATCGTCATCCGGGAGATCTCCGGGATCTCGGTGCCGCCCACCGCGAGGGACTCGATGTTGAACCCGCGGCGGGAGAACAGGCTCGCCACGCGGGCCAGCACGCCCGGCTTGTCCTCGACGAGAACGCTGAGGGTGTGACTGGTGCTCACTGACGATCCTCTCCTGGTGCTGCGGCACCGCGCTGTTCCGGGTGCCGCTCGTGCTCGAGTGCCTCGTGGATGACGGCCGGCTCCGCGGCGGCCTCGTCCTCGTCGAAGAGCGGACGGATGCCCCGCGCCGCCATGATCTCGTCGTTGCTGGTACCGGCGGCGACCATCGGCCACACCTGGGCGTCCTGACCGACGATGAAGTCGATGACGACCGGCCGGTCGTCGATGGACTGCGCCCGGCGGATCGCCTCCTCGACGTCCTCCTCGCGCTCGACCCGGATGCCGACACAGCCGAGCGCCTCGGCCAGCTTGACGAAGTCGGGGATGCGCAGGGTGTGGGTGGACAGATCGGTGTTCGAGTACCGCTCCTCGTAGAACAGCGTCTGCCACTGCCGGACCATGCCGAGGTTGCCGTTGTTGATGAGCGCGACCTTGATCGGCACTCCCTCGACCGCGCAGGTCGCCAGCTCCTGGTTCGTCATCTGGAAGCAACCGTCACCGTCGATGGCCCACACCTCGGCGTCGGGCACGCCCATCTTGGCGCCCATGGCCGCCGGCACGGCGTAGCCCATGGTGCCCAACCCACCGGAGTTGAGCCAGGTGCGCGGCTTCTCGTAGTCGATGAACTGCGCAGCCCACATCTGGTGCTGCCCGACGCCGGCGCAGTAGATGGCGTCCGGTCCGGCGAGCTTGCCGACCATCTGGATCACGTACTCCGGCGAGAGCATGCCGTCGGCCGGCCGGTCGTAGCTGAGCGGGTAGGTGCGCCGGATCCCGTCGAGGTACTCCCACCACTGGGCGTAGTCGAGCGTCGTACCCGTCGCGAGATCCGCCCGGATCGCCTCGATCAGCTCGACGATCACTTCCTTGCAGTCACCCACGATCGGCACGTCGGCGTGCCGGTTCTTGCCGATCTCGGCCGGGTCGATGTCCGCGTGGATGACCTTCGCGTCGGGCGCGAACGAGTCGAGCTGACCGGTGACGCGGTCGTCGAACCGCGCACCGAGCGTGATCAGCAGATCGGATCGCTGGAGGGCGGCAACCGCCGCGACGGTGCCGTGCATGCCGGGCATGCCGCAGTTGAGCTGATGGGTGTCGGGGAAGGCGCCGCGGGCCATCAGGGTCGTGACGACCGGGATGCCGGTGAGCTCGGCCAACTCGAGCAGCTCCGGAGAGGCCTCCGCCTTGATGACGCCGCCGCCGATGTACAGCACGGGCGACTTCGCCTCGGCGATCAGACGGGCAGCCTCACGGACCTGCTTGCCGTGCGGCTTGGTGACGGGACGGTAGCCGGGCAGGTGCATCTCCGGCGGCCAGCTGAAGGTGGTCTGGGCCTGCAGGATGTCCTTCGGGATGTCCACCAGGACGGCACCGGGACGGCCGGAGGCGGCGAGGTAGAACGCCTCGGCGAGGACGCGGGGGATCTCGGCGCCGTCGGTCACGAGGAAGTTGTGCTTGGTGACGGGCATGGTGATGCCCGAGATGTCGGCTTCCTGGAAGGCGTCGGTGCCGATCAGACCGCGGCCGACCTGACCCGTGATCGCCACGACGGGAACGGAGTCCATCTGCGCGTCGGCGAGCGGCGTGACGAGGTTCGTGGCGCCGGGGCCGGAGGTGGCCATGCACACGCCGACCTTGCCGGAGGCCTGGGCGTATCCGGTCGCGGCGTGGCCGGCGCCCTGTTCGTGGCGGACCAGCACGTGCCGGACCTTCCGCGAGTCGAACAGCGGATCGTAGACGGGAAGGATCGCACCGCCCGGAATGCCGAAGACCGTGTCGACGTCGAGCTCCTCGAGGGCTCGGACCACCGACTGGGCGCCGGTGACCCGCTCGGGGGCGACCTGGCGTCGGGTACCGGGCTGGGCGGCCGCGGCCGCGGGCGACGGGGCTGCGGCCCCGGGCTTGCGCGGCGACGGTTGAGGCCTTGCGGTTGGTGCGCTCACTGCGATTCCTCTGGTTCTGGCTCCGGGCAACAAAAAACCCCCGTCAGCAGTATCTGCTGTACGAGGGTGGCGCGTCGTGGGCGAGTTGCGAGAAGCGGCTCAGGCGACGACGCGCCGGCCGATTACGAGCAACCCATTCTGATTCACGCGCTCGACGGTAGGCGCGCGAACGTCCGACAGTCAACTTGGTTCGGTCACCTGTCCCAGAATGTGAGATGCCTCGGCTGCAATGGGAAGATGGTGAGGTGTCATCTCCACAGCAGCCCGTGCCACCACGCCCATCATCCCATACGGCGGAACAGCAGCCGCAGGTCATCCAGATTTCCCGGCTCGCGCTGCTCGCGTGCGGGTTCGTGCTGCTCGGAGTGGCCTCCCCGGCCCTGGCCTGGCCCGCCGCGTTCGGCTGGATGGTGGTGATCCCGTTCCTCGTCGCCGCATGGGTGCTGCGGGTGCGCACCGTCGTCGGCCCCGAAGGCATCACGGCCCGATCCGCGTTCTCCACCCGGACGCTCGCCTGGGACGAGCTCGACGGCCTGCGGTTCCCCAAGCGGGGCTGGGCACGCGCCCGCCGCACCGACGGCACCGAGGTCCCCCTCCCGGTCGTCACGTTCGGCCGCCTCCCCCAGCTCGCCGCCGGCAGCGGCGGTCGCATCACCGACCCGTACGCCGCCGCGCACGACGCCCAGGCGCGGGAACAGGCCACAGACACCGAGCCGGACGCGGACGTCGAGTCGAAATAGCACACGGGTAGATTCGACGTCGCCCAGGCCTGCTCCCGCCCCGCCCGGGGGAGCCCGGCCCCCGGTGTCGCCGCGCCCGCGCAGCATGCAGCCCGAAGAGCCCTAGCCCCCGAGGAATCCGATGCCCCCGTTGAGGTCACGCACCACCACCGCCGGACGCAATGCCGCCGGGGCTCGCGCCCTGTGGCGTGCCACCGGCATGACCGACTCCGACTTCGGCAAACCGATCGTCGCGATCGCGAACTCCTACACGCAGTTCGTGCCCGGCCACGTGCACCTCAAGGACGTCGGCGACATCGTCGCCGAGGCGGTCCGGGCCGCGGGCGGTGTGCCGCGCGAGTTCCACACCATCGCCGTCGACGACGGCATCGCCATGGGGCACGGCGGCATGCTGTACTCCCTGCCCAGCCGCGAGATCATCGCCGATTCGGTGGAATACATGGTCAATGCGCACACCGCCGACGCGCTGGTGTGCATCTCCAACTGCGACAAGATCACCCCGGGCATGCTCAACGCTGCGATGCGCCTGAACATCCCGACGGTGTTCGTCTCGGGCGGTCCGATGGAGGCGGGCAAGGCGGTGGTCGTCGGCGGTGTCGCGCAGGCCCCCACCGACCTGATCACGGCGATCTCGGCGTCGGCCAACGACGCCGTCACCGACGAGGGCCTCGACGAGGTCGAGCGCAGCGCCTGCCCGACGTGCGGGTCGTGCTCGGGCATGTTCACCGCGAACTCGATGAACTGCCTGACCGAGGCGCTCGGACTGGCACTGCCCGGCAACGGCTCGACGCTGGCCACCCACGCGGCACGCCGCGCGCTGTTCGAGCGGGCCGGGACCACGGTCGTCGAGGCGGCGTTGCGCTGGTACCGGGACGAGGACGCGTCGGTCCTGCCGCGCAACATCGCCTCCCCCGCCGCGTTCCGGAACGCCATGGCGCTCGACGTCGCGATGGGCGGCTCGACCAACACCGTGCTGCACACGCTCGCCGCCGCGCAGGAGGGCGAGGTCGACTTCGACCTCACCACGATCGACGCGATCAGCCGCAAGGTGCCGTGCCTGTCGAAGGTCTCCCCGAACTCGGACTACCACATGGAGGACGTCCACCGGGCCGGCGGCATCCCGGCGATCCTCGGCGAGCTGCGCCGCGGCGGCCTGCTCGAGACGGACGTGACCACGGTCCACACCGCGAGCTTCGACGAGTGGCTCGACACGTGGGACATCCGTTCCGGTAAGGCCTCCGACGAGGCGATCGAGCTGTTCCACGCGGCGCCCGGCGGCGTCCGCACGACCGAGCCCTTCTCCACCGACAACCGCTGGTCGTCGCTGGACACCGACGCCGCAGGCGGCTGCATCCGGGACGTCGAGCACGCCTACACCGTCGAGGGTGGACTCGTCGTCCTGCGCGGCAACCTCGCCCCGGACGGTGCGATCCTCAAGACCGCCGGCATCGACGAGGATCTGTTCACCTTCGAGGGCCCGGCGCTCGTCGTCGAGTCGCAGGAGGAGGCCGTCTCGGTGATCCTCGGCAAGAAGGTGCAGCCCGGTGACGTGGTGGTGGTCCGCTACGAGGGACCCGCCGGCGGCCCCGGCATGCAGGAGATGCTGCACCCCACCGCATTCCTCAAGGGCGCGGGCCTGGGCAAGCAGTGCGCCCTGATCACCGACGGCCGCTTCTCCGGTGGCACCTCGGGGCTGTCGATCGGGCACATCTCGCCCGAAGCTGCGTCCGGTGGTGTGATCGGTCTGCTCGAGAACGGCGACCGGATCCGGATCGACGTTCCCTCCCGCACCCTCGAGGTCCTCGTCGACGAGGCCGTTCTCGCCGAGCGGCGCGCCAAGATGGAGGCGTCGGAGCGGCCGTGGCAGCCGGTCGACCGGCAGCGCACGGTCACCACCGCGCTGCGCGCCTACGCGGCGTTGGCCACCTCGGCCGACAAGGGCGCCGTCCGCCAGGTGCCGTAGGCACCGGTGTGTCCTTCGGGCTGCCGGGGCAACCCGAAGGACACACCGGCCGCGTCAGCGGCCGAACAGCCAGAGGCAGACCCCGCCGGCGACGCCGAGCAGCAGTGCGACGAAGGAGCCGAGGAACGGCCGGGTCGCCCAGCCGCGGGTGCCGTCGATCGCGATGCGGCCCGGGCCGGTCAGGACGATCACCGCCGCGGTGGCCGCGAGCAGGGTCTCGTACTCGACCCCGTCCGGTGCGAAGTACTGCAGTCCCGGCTCGGCGGACTGCCGGAACAGCCACGCGTTGATCATGATCGCCAGCACGGCGGCGGCGGCGAGCGGGGTGAGCAGGCCGAGGATCAGCAGCGCTCCGGCCGCCACCTCCCCCACCGCACCGAGCACCGCGAGCAGAGCCGGACGCTGGTAGCCGGCGTCGGCGAGCATCGCCTCGAACCCGTCCATACCGGGACCGCCCCACAGCCCGGTCAGCTTCTGCAGCCCGTGCACCACCATGGTGGCGCCGACGACCAGCCGCAGCACGAGCAGCCCCAGGTCCAGGCTGCCGCGACGCGCCTTCGCCGGACCGGTCGAGGCCCCCTCCTCCACGCCGACGGCAGCCGCGGTCGCGCCGCCCGGCTCGTACCGGTACAGCTGTTCGGTGGGCGCGACGCCGGAGTCGTCGTAGCCGTACTGCGCCGGTCGGTCGAAGGCGGAGTTGTCGAGGTCGAGGTCGTCGTCGGATTCGAGCATCGACGAACGGGGACGCCGCAGCTCCAGCGTGGGTTCGTCGTAGGGACTCGACACCGGCTCCGCGGCATTGTGCGGCGTCGGCTCCGGAAGGTGGTCTTTCGCCTTGTCGGTCACCGGACCAGGGTAGGTCGACCGGGAGGGCCGACCCGGGAACCGAGGCGGGGCGCGCCGCCCCGGTAACGTCATGGACATGACGAGGCGCGCGAGAGTCGGTGGGTCGCGACGGATGCGAACGGCGGTCGCGTCGATCGTGGGTCTGCTCGCCCTCACCACGTCGTGCGCCCGGTTCGACGACGCAACCACCACGCCGTTCACCCCGGAACCGAGTTTCGACGCGGGCGCCGAACTCGAACCGCTCGAACCCCCGACGGCAACCACGACGACGGGCGCACCGCCCACACCGCCGGGCCCGTGCCAGGACCCCGACCCCGCGGTGGTCGCCACCTGTCTCGATACCACGGGCGGGCTGGTCACCCTGCCCGACGGCGGCTCCGCGCTCGTCGCGGAGCGGCGCACCGGCCGGATCCTGCGGGTGGCGCCGCGAACGGAGCCGGTGGAGGTGGCGACCGTGCCGGTCGACGGATCCGGCGACGGTGGGCTCCTCGATCTCGCACTGTCGCCGACCTACGACGAGGACCGGCTGCTCTACGCCTACATCACCACCCCCACCGACAACCGCGTCGTGCGGCTCGCCGCGGGCGACGTCCCGAAGCCGGTGTTCACCGGCATCCCGCGGGGAGCGAGCGGGAACGCGGGGGCGCTCGAGTTCACCTCCCCCACCGACCTGGTGGTGCTGACCGGCAATGCCGGAGACGCGGCCGCGGCGGCCGATCCGGCCTCGCTCGCCGGAAAGCTGCTGCGCATGCCCGTGCCGGCGCCCGGTGCGGCTGCCGCGCCGTCGGTCGTGCTGTCCGGGATCGGGACGGCGGGCGACGTGTGCCGGGACCCCGCCGGGAACCTGTGGATCACCGACCGCACCGTCCTCGAGGACCGGCTGCAGCGTGTCGACGTGGACGGCGCGGTGAGCACATCCCCGGCGTGGACGTGGCCCGAACGTCCGGGCGTGGCCGGATGCGCGGCCGGTGCGGACGCGGTCGCGGTGTCGCTGACGGACGGCAAGGCGGTGGCGGTGGTCGCCGTCGACCCCGGAACCGGGGCGGTGACGGCCGCGCCCGTGACGGCCGTACAGGACCGCTACGGCCGACTCGGCGGCGCGGCGGTGGGCGGCGACGGGCAGCTGTGGGTGTCCACCGTCAACAAGTCCGGTGGCGACCCGGGCCCGAACGACGATCGGGTCGTGCTGATCCAGTTCCCCGCAGGCGGCGGCGGATTCGACTAGCCGGAACCGTCCGGCACGGGTCCTTCACGACAGCGTGAAGGGCGGCTCGGCCGCATCGGTGAACGCGCCGCTCACGTTGCCCAGCAGACCCGGTTTCGCCAGGTCGAGCCTGCGGCAGGTCGAGAAGTCCATGTCGGCCGACCGGGTCCACACGATGTTCGGGCTGAACGACGACTCGAACATGTACAGCCCCTCGGTGAGGTCCGTCAGCGTGCGCCAGATCGTCATCGAGATGTTCGGCCGCTGCGGATCCGGCTCGCCGAAAGGCTGTGCAACGTTGCGCATGACGCTCAGCAGCGCCGCATACGCGCGGGTCGGCGTCTCCACGGCGGGCAACCGGTCGAGGTAGTAGCCGGCCCGGACGAAGCGGTCGGACGCTTCCGTCGTGCCCGGCAGCGGCTCGGATCCCCCGAAGCCGGTGAAGTTCTTCCGGAGTTCGATCTGTTCGTCGTAGGGCGGCGAGTTGGTCATCACGGTGTGCGCGCGGTCGTGGTGCACCCGCAGCGTTCCCCCGATGTGCTCGAGGATCAGGGAGTCGCCGTTCGCGTCCTCGAGGGCCAGATGCACGGTTGCGGGACGCCGGGACCGCGGTTCGATCAGCGGACGGACCTGGAAGGGCCGGTCGGCCATCAGCGCGAGGCACTCGTCGACGGTCCCGCACAGGTCCAGGAAGATCTGCGGCCACAGGGACACGGCGAGCGCGGGAACATCCGGGTTCCGTTCCCCGAAATCGGCTTCCGCCAGCCACAGCACGTGGGCGGCCAGCCCGGCCTCGTTGATCCCGTCGCTCGTGGCGTTGTCCCAGACGGTGGCCACCAGGCTGCCGTAGCGGGCCGTCCAGGTCATGGGGTCGGGATCACGGTCGTGCCCGATCCGGCCGGCCCCGCGCGGCAGCGACCACAGGTTCGTGTCCATCTCCTCGCGCCAGTCCATGTTCCGGCCGACGAGAACGCCGTGCCCGCTTCCGGTCCACATCGCCCGAGTGCACATCGATCCTCCAGAATGCCCGAGGGGAAATCCGGCCGTCCGTGCCGTGAGCATCGACATGCCGCCCGCGACGGGAACGACGATACGGACATTTCGGTCCGATTCGAGCGTTTTCGCGAACCAATCGACCGGAACGGCGCCGATCCCGTTCCGCGCACACGACTTGCACTGTGCTGCAATGACTTCGGTTCTACGCCCACCTCCCGCGCGGGCCGGTGCGACAATATCGCCGATCGGTCCGACGCAGTGGTACGCCCGAGGGGGGCCCGAAATGACCACACGACTGAACCCGTACATCAGTTTTCGCGACAATGCCCGCCAGGCCATGGAGTTCTACCGGTCCGTGTTCGGCGGAGAACTGAACGTGAGCACGTTCGCAGAGATGCACGCGAGCGACGACCCGTCCGAGCAGGACAAGGTCATGCACTCGATGCTGTCGAGTCCGAACGGACTCGTCCTGATGGCGGCGGACACCCCCAGCCAGATGAGTTACAGCCCGGGGGACAACATCTCGATATCCCTCAGCGGCGACGACGAGACCGAGCTGCGTGGCTACTGGGACAAGCTCAGCGACGGCGGAACCGTCGCCATGCCGCTCGAGCGAGCACCGTGGGGCGACCACTTCGGCATGTGCACCGACAGGTTCGGCATCCAGTGGATGGTGAACATCGCCGGCGAATCGCAGTAGGCACACGCGAGGGGGCGGCTACCGTACCGGCGGGCCGCCCCCGACGAACTCAGCTGCAGGCAGCGAGGACGAGCTCCTTGACCAGGGCCGGGTCGGCCTGGCCGCGGGTGGCCTTCATCACGTCGCCGACGATCTTGCCGGCTGCCTGGACCTTGCCGCTGCGGATCTTGTCGGCGATGTCGGGGTTGGCGGCCAGCGCCTTCTCCACCTCCGACTTGATCAGCGAGTCGTCGCGCACGACCACCAGCTCGGGGTGGGCAGCGAGGATCTGCTTCGGGTCGCCCTCTCCGGCGAGCACGTAGTCGACGACCTTGCGCGCGAGCTTGTTGGTGAGCGTGCCGTCGGCGACGAGGGCGATCACCTCTGCGACCTGCGCCGGGGTGATGGGCAGCTCGCCGAGCTCGACGCCGCGGCTGTTGGCCTGCTGCGCCAGGTAGGCGACCCACCAGGACCGGGACTCCGAGGCCGGGGCCCCGGCCTCGGTGGTGGCGATGATCAGGTCCAGGGCGCCGGCGTTGACGAGGTCACGCATCTCCTCGTCGGAGATGCCCCACTCGGCCTGGATCCGGGCGCGCCGCAGCCACGGCAGCTCGGGCAGGGTCGCGCGCAGTTCCTCGACCCACTCCGTGCTCGGAGCGATCGGTTCGAGGTCCGGTTCCGGGAAGTAGCGGTAGTCCTCCGCGGTCTCCTTGCGCCGGCCCGGGGAGGTGGTACCGTCCGCCTCCTGGAAGTGCCGGGTCTCCTGCACCACGGTGTCACCCGCGGTCAGAACCGCGGCCTGGCGGCGCATCTCGTACCGCACGGCGACCTCGACCGACTTCAGGGAGTTGACGTTCTTCGTCTCGGTCCGGGTGCCGAACTCCGCCGCTCCGATCGGATTGAGCGAGACGTTGGCGTCGCACCGCATCGAGCCCTGGTCCATGCGCACGTCGGACACGTCGAGAGCCTTCAGCAGGTCCCGCAGTGCGGTGACGTAGGCGCGGGCGACCTCGGGGGCGCGCTCGCCGGCACCGACGATCGGCTTGGTGACGATCTCGATGAGCGGCACCCCCGCCCGGTTGTAGTCGAGCAGCGAGTGACTCGCCCCGTGGATGCGGCCCGTGGCGCCACCCACGTGCAACGACTTGCCGGTGTCCTCCTCCATGTGGGCGCGCTCGATCTCCACCCGCCACGTGGTGCCGTCGTCGAGGACCACGTCCAGGTGGCCGTCCGTGGCGATCGGCTCGTCGTACTGCGAGATCTGGTAGTTCTTCGGCTGGTCCGGGTAGAAGTAGTTCTTCCGCGCGAACCGGCCCCACGGCGTGATCGAGCAGTTGAGCGCCAGCCCGATGCGGATCGCCGACTCCACCGCCGCCTGGTTGACCACGGGCAGCGAACCGGGCAGACCGAGGCACACCGGGCACACCTGGGTGTTCGGTTCGGCTCCGAACGTGGTGGGGCACGGGCAGAACATCTTGGTGGCGGTGTGCAGTTCGACGTGCACCTCCATGCCCATCACGGGCTCGAACTTCGCGAGCACCTCGTCGTAGGCGAGCAGATCATCGGACATGGCGGCAGTCATGGGCTCGATTTTAGACGGTGCCGACATCCGGCGATCCGGCGCTCACGCCCGGCGTGAGCTCACCCGAAGATGATCCGCATCTCCTCGTAGCGGTCCTTCGGCACCCGCTTGTGGTTGGCGAGCGCCTCGTCGAAACCGACCCGGACGATGTCGGTTCCGTGCAGCGCCACCATGTGGCCCCACTCCTCGTCGGCGACGAGATCGGTGACCGCCATGCCCAGGCGGGTGGCGAGTACCCGATCGAAGGCCGTGGGCACGCCGCCCCGCTGGATGTAGCCGAGGATCGTGGCACGGGTCTGGATGCCCGTGCGCTCCTCGATCATCGGGGCGAGGACGTCGGCGATGCCGCCGAGCCGCGGCCGGTCGAACTCGTCGCGTCCCTTGTCGGAGTACGCCTCGGCCATGTCCGGCAGGGTGAATCCCTCCGCGACCACCACCATCGGGGCGCGGCCGCGGTCCCGGACACTGGTGACCCATTCGCAGATCTGTTCGATGCTCTCGGGTTGTTCGGGGATGAGGATGGCGTGGGCGCCCCCGGCGGTGCCGGAGTGCAGCGCGATCCACCCCGCCTCCCGGCCCATCACCTCGAGGACCATGCAGCGCTTGTGCGAGTTGCCGGTGGTGCGCAGCCGGTCGATCGCCTCGGTGGCGATCTCGACGGCGGTGTCGAATCCGAAGGTGTAGTCGGTTCGGCCGAGATCGTTGTCGATGGTCTTGGGTACCCCGACGATCCGGATGCCCTCCTCGAACAGCCGCTTGGACGCGGCGGCCGTGCCCTCGCCGCCGATGGCGATCACGGCGTCGACGCCCATGCGCTCGAGCGTGCGGGCGATGTTCTGCGCGCCGCCGTCCGGTCCCTGATAGGGGCCGAACCGGCTGGTGCCGAGGATGGTGCCGCCCTGATGCGACAATCCGCGAACTTTGCTGCGGTCCAAGGGGATTGCATCGCCTTCCACCAATCCGCGCCAGCCGTCGAGGAACCCGACGAATTCCTGGTCGTAGACGGTCCTGCCCTTGAGGACCGCTCCGCGGATCACCGCGTTCAGGCCGGGGCAGTCCCCGCCGCTGGTGAGAATGCCGATGCGCGTCATTCGTTCCTCCGTGCAGGTTGTCGGTGGTCCTCCCGGCAATACTGCCCCGGCACGGCGCCCGCGGCATCCCGATCGCCGGCGTCGCTCACCCCGGCACGACCAGTCCGGACTCGTATGCCAGCACCACCGCCTGTGCCCGGTCCCGCAGGTGCAACTTCCCGAACACCTTCCCCACGTGCGTCTTGACCGTCTGCTCGGCGACGAACAGGTGAGCGGCGATCTCCTGATTCGACAGTCCTCGGGCAATCAGCTCGAGCACCTCACGTTCGCGCGGGGTGAGCACGTCGAGTGCCCGGTCGCGGCCGCGGCGCGGCGATCGCCGGCGGGTGACGTCCGCGATGAGCCGGCGTGTGACGGTCGGGGCGAGCAGCGCCTGGCCGTCGGCGACGACGCGGACCGCCCGGACCAGTTCCTCGGCGGGCGCGTCCTTGAGCAGGAACCCGCTGGCGCCGAGGCTCAGCGCCTCGTAGACGTAGTCGTCGATGTCGAACGTGGTGAGCATCAGTACCCGCGTGGGCGGATCGGCCCGCCCGCCCAGGATGTGCCGGGCCGCGTCGAGTCCGTTCATCTCGGGCATCCGGACGTCCATCAGGACGACGTCGGGCCGCAGGCGGGCCGCCTCCGCGACGGCCCGCCGGCCGTCCGGAGCGTCGCCGACGACGCTGATGTCGGGTTGGGCGGCGAGCAGCGCGCCGAAGCCCTGCCGAACCATGGCCTGGTCGTCGGCGATCAACACGGTGATGGGGCTCGGGTCCGTCACGGCCTCAGCCTAGGCTGCCGGGACGCGCGGCAGCTGCGCTCGCACCTCGAAGCCACCGCCCGGGGCGGGATGGGCGACGAGGTGGCCTCCGACCGCCAGGGCCCGGTCGACCATGCCGCGGATGCCGTTGCCGCCGCTGCGGTCCCCCGGCCCGGGCCCCGCCTGCCCGGGGCCGTTGCACACGGTCACGCTCACCTCGTCCGGCCCGTAGCCCACGCGGACCCGCACCGGCGCACCGGAGGCGTGGCGGGCGGCATTGGCGAGCGATTCCTGCAGGATGCGGTACACCGTCAGGGCCGTGGCGTCCGAGACGCCGGACGGATCACCGTTCTCCGCGATGGACAGGACCATGCCGGCGCGCCGCGCCCCCTCGAACAGGTCCCCGAGCCGGTCCAGGCCGGGCTGCGGATCCTGCACCCGTTCGTCGTCGGCGCCCCTGTCGTCGGGGAGGCTGTCGCTCCGGAGCACCCCGAGCATGCCGCGCACCTCGTTCAGCGCCTCGCGCGCGGTCGCCCCGATGGAGTCGAACTCGGCGCGTACCGGCTCGGAGACGCCCGGCAGACGGTACGGGGCGCTCTGCGCCTGCACGACGACGAGGGACATGTGGTGCGCGACGATGTCGTGCAGGTCTCGGGCGATGCGGGCCTTCTCCTCGAGGATCGCCCGGCGGGCCCGTTCGAGTTCGCTGACCTCCTCCTGCCGGGCGAGCTGGCGGCGGGACAGCACGAGCCACCGCACGAGCAGGCCGAACACCGCCATCGCGGTCAGGCCGAGTGCCCACCCCCAGCCGTCCTGCCCCGGCACGTGAGTGAAGAACAGGACCACGGTGGCCGCCCACACGAGCCCGGCGACCTGCAGGGAAGCGCGCATGCTCACCGCGACGAGAAGCGCGCACAGCACGAGGATGTGCACCACCTGCCAGGGGTAGTCGTAGCCGGGGACGAGGTCGAAGGCGCGGGGGATGGCCAGCGCGGCCCCGGCCGAAACCGCCCAGCCGAGGGCGGGATCGGTCCGGATCGCCACGAACGGCCAGGCCGCGAGCGCCGCGACGACGGGCATCAGCGCGACGGGCACCTCGTGAGTGAGGTGCAGGGTGGGCCACGCGACCGCATACAGGATCAGGGTCACCGCCACGATCGCGATCGTCCCCCAACGGCCGCGGCCGTGTTCTCTCGTCCAGCGCACGGCACCACGGTAGGTCCGGGGCGTGTGCACTGTCGTCATACCGGGGAGTGAGATCCGCCTGGCCCCGTGGCGGCAGACGCTCGTGGCCGGACCGCTCCGTCGCGGGATCTCCGGCAGTCCCCGCCGTCCCTAACGTCCGCCACATGCGCAGACCACCCATGACAGCACTACTGGGCACGGCCGCAGCGCTGTGTCTGGGAACCACGTGGGCACAGCCCGCTCCGCCGACGCGGCCGGATCCGGACACCGTGACTGCGACAGTGGCGGCACTGTCCGAGGGCGACACCGCGGCGGCACTCGACACCTTCCCGGACGGCTTCGAGCCGGCGATACACTATCGACCGGTCACAGAGGACGGGATCCTGGTGGACCCGCTCGGCGGCTGCTCCTCCCCCGTCCCCCTGCCGGACTTCTTCGAAACTCCTTGCCGGGAGCACGATCTCGGATACGACCTGTTGCGGTACGCGCGGTCGTCGGGACACGAACCGGGTCCGCAGGCGCGGCGCGGCCTGGACGCCCGGCTGAGCCGGCAGCTGCACGAGGCGTGCCGCGCGACGGCGCCCGGCGACGACTGGTGCGACGTCACCGCGACTGTGACTTCGTTTGCAGTACGGGTGAATTCGTGGCGGCAACGCGACGGAGTCCCGATCCCCGAGTCACCGCTTCCGTACGCGGCCGCGGTGTGGGGGCTGGTTGCAGCGGCGCGATGGACGCCCCGATGAGGGGGCGCGCGACGTCGCAGGACTCGGGGTTCGACGCCCTCGCAGGGCGCTGCCCGCGGGTGGCGACGACCGCAGCCGTGACGGTGGCCGTGTGGGTCTCGCTCGCGCCGTCGCTGCTGCCCCGTCCGGCCCTGGCGCAGGCCGCGGTCTCCGGATGCGCCGCCGCAGCCGCGGCGGGAGCCGCCGGCCTGTGCCGCCGGCGGAACGCGGGATCCGCGTGCCCCGCAGCGCGGCTGGTGGCGCTGCTCGCCGCAGCCGTCGCGCTGGGGTGGACGGTTCTCGCTGCAGCGCAGTGGCAGGACGGGTTGCGGGCCGCGATGGGGCGGCCCCCGACGGGCCCGGCGCACTGGATCGTCGTGTGCGTGTGCTCCTCGTGCGTACTCGGCGCGGTGCGGGTGCTCGGCCGGGTTCGGGAGACGTGGCGGCGGGCGGGTGTCCGCGCGGCCGCCGCCACGGCCGTCGCGGTGATGCTGGGAGCGGTCGCCGCGGTCGCTCCCGTCGGGGCCGGGCAGGTGTATCCGGACGCGGCGCCCGTCGCCGCCACCACGGCCGGGGGTCCGTCGTCGCTGGTGGCGTGGCAGTCCCTGGGCGACGAGGGTCGCCGTTTCGTAAGCGCCGACGCGCGAGCGATCCGCACATACGTGGGGCTCGAATCCGCGCCGGACGTCCGTTCGCGCGCAGCGCTCGCCGTCCGCGAACTCGAGCGCGCGGGCGGGTTCGCACGCGCCCATGTCGTAGTGGTGGTGCCCACCGGCTCGGGGTGGGTCGACCCCGCCGCGATGCGGGGGTTCACCTCGCTGTTCGGCGGCGACGTCGCGCTCGTCGCGCAGCAGTACTCGGCCGCACCCAGCTGGGTGACCTTCCTGTTCGACCGGAACGCGGCGGCGGAGTCGGCCCGCGCCCTGCTCACGTCCGTGCGTTCCCGCATCGATGCCCTGGACCCGGTCCGGCGTCCACAGGTGCACGTGTACGGGCAGAGCCTCGGCTCGATCGGGGGCAGCGCCGCCCTCGCGGCGACCGTGACGGGTCCGTGCACGGCGATCTGGGCCGGTCCACCGGCAGGCGCGGTGCGCACGGACGGGGCGGTCGTCACCGCGAACACGTCGGATCCGGTGGTGTGGTGGCAACCGTCGCTGCTGTGGTCACCGCCCGACCTGTCCCGTGCGCGGCGCGACGCGCCCGTGCCGCGGTGGCTGCCGGTGGTCAGCTTCGTGCAGGCGACGCTGGATCTGCCGGTGGCGCTGGACGCACCTCCCGGGCACGGGCACCGCTACGGCCCGGACCAGGCCCGGTGCGACCGCCCCTGACGCGGCGGTCGCACCGGGAGCCGGACTCAGGCGACGATCGGGCCGCGGGCGGCCTCGAACGCGGCGCCGACGCGGTAGAGCCGCTCGTCGGCGAGGGCCGGGGCCATGATCTGCAGACCGACGGGCAGCCCGTCGTCGGCGGACAGCCCGGACGGAACGGACATCGCGCAGTGCCCGGCAAGGTTGGTCGGGAGCGTGCACAGGTCCGACAGGTACATCGCCAGCGGATCGTCGACCTTCTCGCCGATCTTCCACGGCGTGAAGGGACTGGTCGGCGAGACGAGGACGTCGACCTGCTCGTACGCCTTCTCGAAGTCCCGCGCGATGAGGCTGCGGACCTTGAGCGCCTGCCCGTAGTAGGCCTCGTAGTAGCCGGAGGACAACGCGTAGGTCCCGATCATGATGCGGCGCTTGACCTCCTTGCCGAACCCGGCGGCCCGGGTGGCGGCCATGACCTGCTCGGCGCTCATCGTGCCGTCGTCGACGCGCAGGCCGTAGCGCATGGCGTCGAAGCGGGCCAGGTTGGACGAGACCTCGGACGGCAGGATGAGGTAGTACGAGGCGAGCGCGTATTCGAAGTGCGGGCAGGAGACCTCGACGACCTCGGCGCCGAGCGCGGTCAGTTCGGCCACGGCCGCGTCGAACGACGCCAGCACGCCCGGCTGGTAGCTGTCCGAGTGCAGTTCCTTGACGACCCCGATGCGCAGCCCCTTCAGGTCGCCCTGCGCGCCCTGGCGGGCGGCCTCGACGACGGGCCGGACGGGCGCGTCCACCGACGTGGAGTCGCGCGGGTCGTGGCCGGCGATCACCTCGTGCAGCAACGCGGTGTCGAGCACGGTGCGGCCGCACGGGCCGCCCTGGTCGAGGGACGACGCGCACGCGACGAGACCGAACCGGGAGACCGTGCCGTAGGTGGGTTTGGTGCCGACCGTGGCGGTGACGGCGGCCGGCTGGCGGATCGACCCGCCGGTGTCGGTGCCGATCGCCAGCGGCGCCTGGTAGGAGGCCAGCGCGGCGGCCGAACCGCCACCGGACCCACCGGGGATGCGGGTGGTGTCCCACGGGTTGCGGGTGGGGCCGTACGCGGAGTTCTCGGTGGACGAGCCCATGGCGAACTCGTCCATGTTGGTCTTGCCCAGGATCGGGATGCCCGCCTGCCGCAGCTTCGTCGTCAGGGTCGCGTCGTACGGCGACATCCAGCCCTCGAGGATCTTCGAGGCACACGTGGTGGGCATGTCGGTCGTGGTGAACACGTCCTTGAGGGCGATCGGGACCCCGGCGAGCGGCGAGGCCGGGCTCTCCCCCGCCGCGACCACGCGGTCCACCTCGGCTGCCGCGGCCAGCGCCTGGTCGCCCGCCACGTGCAGGAAGGCGTGGTACTCGCCGTCGACCTCGGCGATGCGGTCGAGGTGCGCACGAGTCACCTCGACCGACGACAGGTCGCCGGAGTGGATGCGTTCGGCGAGATCGGCCGCGGACAGCCGGGTGAGGTCGGTGCTCATTCGCCCTCCCCCAGGATCTGCGGGACGGAGAAGCGGCCGTCCTCGACCAGCGGGGCAGCGGCGAGCGCCTGCTCCGGGGTCAGGCCCGGGTGCACCTCGTCGGGGCGGGTCACGTTGGTCACCGCGTTCGGGTTGGCCATCGGCGCCACATCGTCCGCGGCCACCTCCGACACAGCCTTGACGTGGCTGAGGATCGTATCCAGCTGGCCGGCGAACTCGTCGAGTTCGGCGTCGGTCAGCGCGAGCCGGGACAACCGGGCGAGGTGCGCGACCTCGTCACGGGAGATGGCAGGCACCTTCGGTGACCCCTTTCCGATGAAGAAACGAACGTGCCGTCCAGGGTAGTGCGTGCCGAACGGCACGGTTTCGCCGGTTCCCCGGACCGTCGCCGGCCGCCGGCCGTGTTGCAGTTCGGAGAAACACCTGTGTCGTTCGTGTGACAAGGGGCGCGTGACCGGCGGTTTCCCGGCAGGTCTCGGCGCCGCTGTGCCGGAGCGGCGTCCGGTAGGGGTTCGGGGGTGAAAAGATGGTGTCCGTCGCAGGCCGGCCGCCTCGGCCGTGACTTCGGAACCGGGAAAGGACGCTCGTGTCGTACCTGTTACGCGTCCAGCTTCCCGATCGCCCGGGCAGCCTCGGCTCACTCGCCGTCGCGCTCGGGTCGGTCGGTGCGGACATCCTCTCGCTCGACGTCGTCGAGCGCGGCGCCGGCTTCGCGATCGACGATCTCGTCGTCGACGTCGATGCCGGTTCGCTGCCGGACACGCTCATCACGGCCGCCGAACGCCTCGAGGGCGTGACGGTGGACTCGATCCGGCCCTATGCGGGAATCCTCGACACCCACCGCGAACTCGAGCTGATCGACCAGGTTGCCACCGCACGCCACGACCGGTTGCAGGTGCTCGTCGACGGCGCACCCCGGGTGCTGCGGGTCGGCTGGGCGACCGTCGTGGACACCGGCCCGCACGGCGCGTACCGGGTGGTGGGCAGTTCCGGTGCCCCCGAGACCCGGCCGGCGGAGGTGCCGTGGATGCCGCTCGAGAAGCCCATGCTGCTCGACCACGAGGGCGAGTGGGTGCCCGACCTGTGGCGGACGATGAACACGACTCTGGCGGCGGCGCCGCTGGGCACCCACGGGCGGGTGCTGATGCTCGGCCGGCCCGGCGGCCCGGAGTTCCGCCCGTCCGAGGTGGCCCGGCTCGGCTACCTGGCCGGCATCATCGGCACGGTCCTCGGCTGACCGGACGGCTCAGACCAGTTCGCGTACCAGGGTGGTCAGCTCCACGCCGGGCACCGGCGCCCAGTCGCGCTCGGTGACCGGGACGAATCCGTTGCGGTCGTAGATGCGGCGCGCCTCGACCATGTCCGGCTGGGTGGAGAGCACCACCGCGCGGTCACCGCGGTCGTAGGCGGTGTCGAGGACGTGCCGCACCAGCGCCGACCCGACACCGCGCCCGCGCGCCGACGCCGCGACGGCCAGCATCCGGAACTCGAGTTCGCCCTTCTCGGCGACGTTCGCGAAGCGCGATGCCGGCTCGGCCAGCGTCACCGACCCGACGATCTCGCCGTCGACGAGCGCGATCACCACCTCGGCGTGTTCGTCGCGGGCGGCGGTGTCGCGCAGACGCACGGCGTACGGGTCGTCGGGCTCGACGAATCCGCCGCCGACGTACACGTCGACGGTGAGGGCGCCGACGGCGTCGTACTCGTCCGGGCTCACGCGTCTGATCTCGATCACTCGAGGACTATCGCAGTGCCCACCCCTTCCGCCCAAACGGTTCCCGAGCGATCCTCGTCACACCGGCACCGGCCGCCGGTCAGCTCTCGAGCTCGCCGAACTCCTCCTCGATCGCGTCGGTGCCCTCCGTGACGCCGGCCGGGCCGAGCTCGAGCAGGCGGCGGAACCCCTCCTCGTCGAGGACAGGGACGCCCAGCTCGGCCGCCTTGTCGGCCTTCGTTCCCGGCGCGTCCCCGACGACGACGAACGCGGTCTTCTTCGACACCGAGCCGGCCGCCTTGCCACCGCGGAGCAGGATCGCCTCCTTGGCCTGGTCCCGGGAGAACCCCTCGAGCGAGCCGGTGACGACGATCGACAGGCCCTCGAGGGTGCGTTCGACGGATTCGTCGCGCTCGTCGAGCATGCGCACCCCCGCCGCGCGCCACTTCTCGACGATCGCGACGTGCCAGTCGACCGCGAACCATTCGCCCAGCGCCGCTGCGATGGTCGGTCCGACCCCCTCCACTGCGGCGAGCTCGTCGACGGACGCCTCCCGGATCCGGTCGAGGCTGCCGAACTCGGTGGCCAGCGCCCGCGCGGCGGTCGGACCGACGTGCCGGATCGACAGCGCGACCAGCACCCGCCACAGCGGCTTGTCCTTGGCCGCACGAAGATTCGTGAGCAGCCGGGCGCCGTTGGCGGACAGCGCCCCGGCCTTGGTGCGGAAGAGCGACGTGCGCAGCAGGTCGTCGGCGGTCAGGTCGAACAGGTCGCCCTCGTCGGCGATGACCCCGGCCTCGAGCAGCGCGGTGGCCGCCTCGTACCCGAGGGCCTCGATGTCGAACGCGCCGCGGCCCGCGACGTGGAAGACCCGCTCGCGCAGCTGCGCCGGGCAGTACCGCTGGTTGGGGCAGCGCAGGTCCACGTCGCCTTCCTTGGCGGGGGCGAGCGGTGTCCCGCACTCGGGGCATTCGGTGGGCATGACGAACTCGCGTTCGGTGCCGTCGCGCAGGTCCACGACCGGCCCGAGCACCTCGGGGATGACGTCACCGGCCTTGCGCAGCACCACGGTGTCGCCGATCAGCACCCCCTTGCGTGCGACCTCCGACGCGTTGTGCAACGTGGCGAGGGAGACGGTCGATCCGGCGACCGTGACCGGTTCCATGTAGGCGAACGGGGTGACCCGGCCGGTACGGCCGACGCTGACCCGGATGTCGAGCAACTTGGTGGTCACCTCCTCCGGCGGGTACTTGTAGGCGATCGCCCACCGGGGCGCGCGCGAGGTGCTGCCGAGCCGCCGCTGCAGGGACACCTCGTCGATCTTGACCACGAGCCCGTCGATCTCGTGCTCGACGTCGTGGCGGTGCTCACCCCAGTACCGCATCCGGGCGAGGACCTCGTCGACGCCGACGACGCGGGCGGTGTGCCCGGAGACGGGCAGCCCCCAGGCGGCGAGGGCGGCGTAGGACTGCGACAGCGACACCGGCTCGAATCCCTCGACGTGGCCGAGCCCGTGGCAGATCATCCCGAGGCGCCGCCGCGCGGTCACCGCAGGGTTCTTCTGCCGCAGCGATCCGGCCGCCGTGTTGCGCGGATTGGCGAACGGGGCCTTGCCCTCGGCGACGAGGGCGGCGTTGAGCGCGTGGAAGTCCTCGAGCCGGAAGTACACCTCACCCCGCACCTCGAGCACGCGCGGAATCGGGAATTCGTCTGTCGCGGTGAGCCTTTCGGGGATGTCGTCGATCGTGAGGGCGTTGAGCGTGACCTCCTCGCCGGTGCGGCCGTCGCCGCGGGTGGCGGCCCGGCGCAGCCGGCCGTCCTCGTACACCAGGCTCAGCGCGACGCCGTCGATCTTCACCTCGCACAGGTAGTGCAGGTCCGGGCCGGTCTCGGCTTCCACGCGGGAGGCCCAGGCCCGCAACTCGTCCTCGGTGAAGACGTTGTCGAGGCTGAGCATCCGTTCGAGGTGGTCGACGGCGGTGAAGTCGGTGGCGAAGCCACCCCCGACGAGCTGGGTCGGGGAATCGGGGACGCGCAGGTCGGGGTAGTCGTCCTCGAGCTGCTTCAGCGTGCCGAGCAACTGGTCGAAGGCACCGTCGGAGATGATCGGCGCATCGCGCACGTAGTAACGGAACTGGTGCTCGCGCACCTCCTCCGCGAGTTGCTGCCAGCGCTCGCGCACCTCGGGCGGAGCTTGGGTGGGCGCGTCCGTCGATTCACTCACGCCGGAAAGACTAGTCGAGCGATACGACGTTCCCGGCCGCTCCGGACCGCAGCGAGTCGGGATCGTCGGTGAATGCGGCGGCGATGTCGCGGGCGAGGCGCAGCGCCCGCCGCGCCCATGTGGGATCGGCGCCGGCCAGGCCGCAGCGCGGGGTGACCCCGACCGAGCGCAAGGTGGCACGGCCGAAGCCCAGCCGATCGATCAGCGCGGTCGCGGGGTCGGCGAGCTCACGCCAGGTGGGAACGGCGGAGTCGGGCGCGGTGGAGGGCACGAGCCCGAGCAGGAGGGTCGTTCCGGCGTCGATCAGCTCACCGATGCCGTCGAGGTCGGCGGCGGTGAGCTGGGCGACGTCGAGTGCGACGGCGTCGACACCGCTGCGACGCAGCATCCCGGCCGGTACGCCCGGGGCGCAGCAGTGCACCGCGACGGGCCGCCCGATCGCCGCCAGTGTGGTCTCGAGGAGGTGCTGCGCCTCCGGCTCGGGGAGCGCGGGCACCGACTCGAGGGTCGTGCGCCCGGTCAGGGTTCCGGCCAGGACGGCGGGCAGCGCGGGCTCGTCCAGCTGCACCACCACGTCCGCGCCGAGACGACGAGTCAGTTCCGCGGCGTGCCGCGCCAGACCCTCACCGAGGGACTCTGCGACGTCGCGCACGGCGCCGGCATCGGTGAGCACGCGCCGGCCCCCGGCCAGCTCGGTGTACGCGGCGAGGGTGAAAGGTCCGGCGGCCTGCACCTTCAGAGTCCGGCCCGGACCGAGTCCTGCTGTCTCCCAAGCCTCTTCGAGTGCATCGAGATCTCGGCGCAGCAGATCGCCGGCGCGGGCGGCGACCACGCCGCGACGACCGCCGAGCCGGTATCCGGTGGTGGACGTGTCGAGATGCAGGTCGACCAGCAGCGCGCCGGTACGGCCGACGAGATCGGCCCCGAGGCCCCGGGCCGGCAGCTCGACCAGGTGCGGCAGCGCCTCGAGCTCGCCGAGCACGGTCGCCGCCGACTCCCGGGCGTCGACGCCGGGCCACGAGCCGATGCCGGTGGCGACACCGGACCAGGATTCCGCACTCACCGGGCTGTCGCCGTACCGGTGCCGGCGATGGTGCCGCTGCCGAGGACGATGTCGCCGGCCGCGTCGGGCCGGTACAGCACCACGGCCTGTCCGGTGGCCACGCCCGTGAGGGGTTCGCGCAGGGTCACCTCGAGTCCGGTGCCGACGGTCTCGGCGACGGCCGCGGCGACACCGCCGTGGGCGCGCACCTGCACGACGCATTCGAGCGGTCCGGCCGGCGCGGTGCCGCTGGTCCAGACCGCACGCTCGGCGCGGATCGTCCACACCTTCAGGTCCTCCGCGGAGCCCACTTTCACGGTGCCGGTGTCCGGCTCGATCGCGGTGACGTAACGGGGGCGGCCGTCCGCGCCGGGGCCGGCGATGCCCAGGCCCTTGCGCTGCCCGACCGTGAAACCGTGCACCCCTTCGTGTTCGGCGAGCACGGCGCCGGACCGTGCGTCGACGACCCGGCCGGGACGCACCCCGATGCGGGCGCCGAGGAAGGCGCGGGTGTCACCGGAGGGAATGAAGCAGATGTCGTGGCTGTCGGGCTTGTCCGCCACCGCGAGACCCCGCTCGGCCGCTTCGGCGCGGATCCGTTCCTTGGGGGTGTCCCCGACGGGGAACATCGCACGCGCGAGCTGATCCGCCGTCAGCACGCCGAGCACGTACGACTGGTCCTTGCCGGCGTCGACCGCGCGTCGCAGGACGCCGTCCTCGAGCCGGGCGTAGTGACCGGTGGCGACCGCGTCGAAGCCGAGGGCCACGGCCCGGTCGGCGAGGGCCGCGAACTTGATCTTCTCGTTGCAGCGCAGGCACGGATTCGGGGTGTGGCCGGCGGCATAGGACTCGACGAAGTCGTCGATGACCTCTTCCTTGAACCGGTCGGCGAAATCCCAGACGTAGAACGGGATTCCGAGCACGTCAGCGGCCCGGCGGGCGTCGCCGGCATCCTCCTTCGAGCAGCAGCCCCGCGACCCGGTCCGCAGCGTCCCCGGCGCCGTGGACAGCGCCAGGTGCACGCCGACGACGTCGTGGCCGGCATCGACCGCGCGGGCCGCGGCCACCGCCGAGTCCACGCCACCGCTCATCGCCGCGAGCACCCTCATCGATGTCACCTCTCTCGACTACCGGCGCCGGCCAGTCCGGCGGCCCGCGCCCGTCCCACCACCTGCGGCAGTGCCGCTACGACGGCCTCCACGTCGGCACGAGTCGACGTGTGGCCCAAGGAGAATCGCAACGACCCGCGGGCCGTGCGGGGGTCCGCACCCATCGCGACCAGCACGTGGCTGGGCCTGGCCACGCCGGCGGTGCAGGCCGAACCGGTCGAGCACTCGATCCCGGCCGCATCCAGCAGCATGAGCAGCGAATCACCCTCGCAGCCGGGGAAGGTGAAGTGCGCGTTGCCGGGCAGGCGGTCCGCACCGCGCGGGCCGTTGAGGATCGCGTCCGGTACCACGCCCGTCACGCCGGCGATCAGGTCGTCACGCAGCGCCGTGAGGACGGCGGCGCGTTCGCCGAGTTGGGCCGTCGCATCGCGCAGCGCCGCGGCCATGCCGGCGATTCCGGCCGTGTCGTGCGTTCCCGACCGGACGTCGCGCTCGTGCCCGCCGCCGTGCGTCAGCGGCACGCACGGCACCTGCCGGCCCAGCAGCAGGGCACCGACGCCCTGGGGACCACCGAACTTGTGCGCGGCGATCGTCATGGCGGCGAGCCCGCTCGCGGCGAAGTCCACCGGCAGATGACCTGCCGCCTGCACGGCGTCGCTGTGCACCGGAACCCCGTACTCGGCGGCGACGGCGGTGAGTTCGGCGACGGGCATCACGGTGCCCACCTCGTTGTTGGCCCACATCACCGACACGAGGGCCGTCTCGTCGGCGTGCTCGGCCAGGACCCGGCGCAGCGCATCCGGTTCGACCCGCCCGTCGGCCTCGACAGGCAGCCAGGTGACCTCGGCATCCTCGTGGGCGACGAGCCATTCGACGGCATCGAGCACCGCGTGGTGCTCGACGGCGCTCGCGATCACCCGGCGACGGCGCGGATCGGCGTCGCGGCGCGCCCAGTAGATGCCCTTGACCGCGAGGTTGTCACCCTCGGTACCACCCGAGGTGAAGACGACCTCCGAGGGACGGGCGCCGAGGTCGGCGGCGACGGACTCCCGGGCCTCCTCGACGCGGCGGCGCGCCGCGCGTCCCGACCCGTGAAGGGAGGAGGCGTTGCCGACCGTCGCGAAGACCTCCGTCATCGCCGACACGGCCGCGGGCAGCATCGGCGTGGTCGCGGCGTGATCGAGGTAGACGGTCTTCGAGGTGCCGGAGGCTCCGGCGGGGTTCGAGGTCATGACCGGACCAGGATAGCGGGTCGGGCTCCGCGCCCGCCGACCTCACCGTCCGGCCCGGAGTTCCTCACGACCGGCGATGTCGTGGACGGCGCGACCGAGCCCGGCGAGTTCGGCGTCGTCGTTCCGCCGCACGGCCCGTTCGCACCGTGCGGCGAGGTCTCGTCGATCGGAGCCGGGCCGCTCGAGCGGGGCGAGCACCACTTCCACCACGACGCCCCGGTGCCGCAGCAGCCGCCGCAACGAGGCGCCCATCGTCTCGTCGCCGACGAACGCCGGGACGGTGGCGATCGTCCCGGCGGCGTCGGCGTACCGGAGCCCGACCGGTTGCACCGGGCGCTGGGCGTCGATCGCGGCCTGGAACAGCGCCGGACGGAATCCGCCGTACGCCCTGCCGCACCACGTCGTGCCCTCCGGGAACGCCGCGACCTTCTCCTCCGCCACGAGACGGTCACGGATTCGTGAGACCACGACGGGCAGCTCTCGCAGGCGCTCGCGCTCGATGGGAATGATCCGCATCCGCCGGGCCAGCGTGCCGAGGAGTCCCCACTCCAGCAGGTCGCTGCGGGCGACGAACCCCGCGGGGGCGACGGCGGTGAGCACGAGCACGTCGGTCCAGGACACGTGCGGGGCGACGACGAGCACGCCCCCGCCCTCGTCACCCCGGTCCCGCAGGTCGGTCACCGTCAGCCGCAGCCCGGCGCACCGCAGCAGCACCCGGGCGAACGCGCGCTGGGTGGCGAGGCGCCCGCGGCGGGGCAGGAGCCGGCCGGCAGTAAGGAACGGGGCGGTCACCAGCACCGCCACGACGAGCATCCACCGGCCGGCCGCCGTGACGAAATTCACGCGCCTCGGATCGGCCGGGAGGCAGCCCGCGCCGCAGGGACTGGCCGGCATCCAGGCGTGAGCGCGGGTGTTCACGGCTGTCCTCCCGCGGCGTTCACGGCTGTCCTCCCGCGGCGTTCACGCCCGTGCTCCCGCGGCGTTCACGCCCGTGCTCCGGCGGCCGCCTCGGCGTTCTCGGCGGCGTTCCGCAGCCTGTCGAGGTAGCGCGCGTCGGCGCCGGCGAGGCTCTGCAGCGCCACGAAGTCGGCCACGCCGAACTCGGGGTCGTGGGCGGGTTCGCCGCAGATGCGGGCACCGAGCCGCAGATATCCGCGCAGCAACGGCGGCAGCACCGGTCGCGCGGGTGGGGCAATCTCCTCGAGGGTGCGGCCGTCGAGGACGACCGGGTTCCGGGGAAGCACCCGCCGGACCGGCTCGACGGCGTGCCGGGCGAGCAGCACGTCGCGCACTGCCCGTACGTTGGCGCCGGGCACGTCGGCCGGGTGGGTGCGGATCGGAACCGACACGCACCCCATCACCCAGTTGTGCCCGGTGAGCTGCAGGTAGCGCAGGATCCCGGCCCACATCAGCGACAGGACCGAACCGGAACGGTGGGCGGGGTCGACGCAGGCGCGCCCCATCTCCACCGCCCGCAGTCCGTCGGGATCGAGGGCGGTCAGGTCGAATTCGGTGGCGGTGTAGTAGCCCCCGGCGGCGCGGGCGGCATCCGGCGGCAGCATCCGGTAGCAACCCACCACCGCGCCGGTACGGTTCTCGCGCACCAGCAGGTGGTCGCAGTACTCGTCGAAACGGTCGGCGTCGATGCCCGGCGGCATGCCTGCGGGAAGGCGGAACCCCGGTTCTGCGGCGAAGACGCGGTAACGCAGCCTCTGGGCGGCCTCGCGGTGTTCGCGGTCGGCGGACACGAGAAGGGAGTAACGCGGCCCCGACAGCATCGCCTCCGGCTTCGGGTTCCGGGCCGGCGCCAGCAAAGTGGTCATGGCGCAATGTGTATCGAGCCGGTACGTCGCGGCAGGGGCGGCACGGTGTCGCCTCCGTGCACGTCCGGTGAACATGCCCCGGCACGCGCGCGGCCCCGCACCCGGACGGGTGCGGGGCCGCGGCAGGACCTCGGCGATCAGCCCTTGTGCTTCTTGATCTCCTCGGTCAGCTGCGGAGCGACGTTGAACAGGTCGCCCACGACGCCGTAGTCCGCGATCTCGAAGATCGGGGCCTCTTCGTCCTTGTTGACCGCGACGATCGTCTTCGACGTCTGCATGCCGGCCCGGTGCTGGATGGCGCCGGAGATGCCCAGCGCCACGTACAGCTGCGGCGAGACCGTCTTGCCGGTCTGACCGACCTGGAACTGGCCCGGGTAGTACCCGGAGTCCACGGCGGCGCGGGAGGCACCGACGGCCGCACCGAGCGAGTCGGCGAGCTCCTCGACGACGGTGAACTTGTCGGCGCTGCCGACGCCGCGGCCGCCGGAGACGACGATCGACGCCTCGGTCAGCTCGGGACGGTCGCCGCCCACGATCGGGTTGCGTGCGGTGACCTTGACCGCGTTCTCCTCCTGCGCCGGAACCTCGACGTCCACGCGCTCGGCGGCGCCGGCCTGCGGCTGTGCCTCGACGGCACCGGGGCGCACGGAGACGACGGGCACCTCACCGTTGGCCTTGGCGTCGACGGTGTACGCGCCACCGAAGATCGAGTGCACGGCCGAACCGTCGGACTTGACGTCGATGACGTCGCAGAGCAGGCCGGAACCGATACGCGCGGCGAGGCGGCCCGACACCTCCTTGCCCTCGACGCTGGCGGCGGTGATCACCGCGGCGGGGCTGGCGGACTCCACGAGCGAAGCCAGCACGTCGACCTTCGGGGTCACCAGGTAGCCGTCGATGTCGTCGGACTCGGCAACGTAGACCTTGGCGGCGCCGGCGGCGGCGAGCGCGTCCTGCAGCTTGTCGGCGGTGCCGGCCGGGCCGGTCACGACCGCGGCGGGCTCACCCAGTGCACGGGCGGCGGTGATCAGCTCGGTGCTGACCTTCTTCAGCGCACCCTCGGCGTGCTCGACGAGCACGAGTACTTCTGCCATTGCTCTTTCTCTCCCTTGGTATGTCTGCGGTGTCGCGTGGGTGCGATCAGATGATCTTCTGGCCGACGAGGTACGCGGCGATCTTGCTGCCGCCGTCACCCTCGTCCGCGACGCGCTCACCAGCGGTACGCGGGGGCTTCGGGCTGACACCGGTGACGGTGCTGCCGGCGTTGGCCACGCCGAAGATCTCGGGATCGAGCCCGATGTCGGCGAGAGTGAGGGCCTGAACTTCCTTCTTCTTCGCGGCCATGATGCCCTTGAAGGACGGGAAGCGGGGCTCGTTGATCTTCTCGGTGACCGAGACGATGGCCGGGAGCGCGGCCTCGAGGGTGAAGACACCCTCGTCGGTCTCGCGCTCGCCGCTGACCTTGCCGTCGGCGACGTTGAGCTTGCGCATGTGGGTCAGCTGCGGCAGGCCGAGGTACTCGGCGATGATCGCCGGCACGGCACCCATCCGGCCGTCGGTGGCCTCGTTGCCGGCGATGACCAGGTCGACGCCCTCGATCTGGCCGAGAGCCGCCGCGAGCGCGTACGCGGTCTGGATCGCGTCGGAGCCGTGGATGGCCGGGTCGTTGAGGTGGATTGCCTTGTCGGCACCCATGGACAGCGCCTTGCGGATCGCGTCGGTGGCGCGGTCCGGACCGGCGGTGAGCACGGTGACCTCCCCGCCGTCGCGCTCCTTGATGAGCAGGGCTTCCTCGACGGCGCGCTCGTTGATCTCGTCGAGCACCGCGTCGGCGGCCTCGCGATCGAGCGTGAAGTCGCCGTCGCTGAGCTTGCGCTCGGACCACGTGTCGGGGACCTGCTTGATCAAAACGACGATGTTCGTCATGGGTCTACGTCGACCTCCTGTGTATGACTTCCTTGGATCGGCGAGGCGCAACGCCTTGACCGAGCTCTCGTGCTTCGCACGGGGGTGTGCGATAGATTACCTCACGCTAAGTTACCCGCTGGTAACTTGGATGGAAACCTCGTCCACCATAACCACACGAAGGGAACCGCACGGCTGTGATCTGGACCACCGACGCCGAGGTCGACAAAGGTGGGGCTAATGTCGGGGCGGTGAGCGAATCCACCGTCCCCGCCGGCGACGCCCCTCGACTGCCCCTCACCGGTGAACGCACCGTTCCCGGCATCGCAGAGGAGAACTACTGGTTCCGCCGCCACGAGGTGGTCTACCGCGACCTGCTCCCCCGGTGTGCGGGCCGCACCGTGCTCGAGGCGGGCGCCGGCGAGGGCTACGGCGCCGACATGATCGCGGAGGTCGCGACCGCCGTCGTCGGACTCGACTACGACGAGAGTGCCGTCGCGCACGTGCGTGCCCGCTACCCGCGCGTGGACATGCGGCACGCCAACCTCGTCGAACTGCCGCTCCCCGACGCGTCGGTGGACGTCGTCGTCAACTTCCAGGTCATCGAGCACCTGTGGGACCAGTCCGGGTTCCTGCGCGAATGCCATCGGGTGCTCCGGGACGGCGGCGAACTGCTGATCAGCACCCCCAACCGCATCACGTTCTCCCCGGGCCGCGACACCCCGCTCAACCCGTTCCACACCCGGGAACTGAACGCCGCCGAGCTCACCGAGCTCCTCGAGGCAGCCGGCTTCCGCGTCGCCCTCACCACCGGAGTGCACCACGGGCCCGTCCTGCGCGCCCTCGACGCGAAGCACGGCGGCTCCTTCATCGACGCCCAGATCGAGCGCGCCCTCGCCGGCGAGCCCTGGCCCGCGGACCTCACCGCGGACGTCGCCGCGGTGACGGTCGACGACTTCCTCCTCGCGCCCGAGAACATCGACGCCAGTCTCGATCTCGTCGCGATCGCGGTGAAGGATCCGGCGCGGTGACCACTCCCGCCGCCCGGCGGGAACCGGGTCTGTTCGCGCTCGTGCTGCACTCGCACCTGCCGTGGCTCGCCCACCACGGTCGCTGGCCGGTCGGTGAGGAATGGCTCTACCAGTCCTGGGCCGCAACGTATCTCCCGGTCACCGATGTCCTGCGCCGCCTCGCCGCCGAGGGCCGCACCCACCTGGTCACCCTCGGGGTGACACCCGTGCTGGCCGCGCAACTCGACGATCCGTACTGCCTGACGGGGATGCATCACTGGCTCGGCAACTGGCAGTTGCGGGCCCACGAGGCCGCGGGCATGCGGGAGCCGTCCTACCGCGCGCTCGGAGCCCGTGAACACCGACAGGCTGCCGCTGCCCTCGAACAGTTCGAAACCCGTTGGCGCCACGGCGGATCGCCCGTGTTCCGCGAACTCGTCGACGCCGACGCGGTCGAGTTGCTCGGCGGGCCCCTGGCCCACCCGTTCCAGCCTCTGCTCGACCCTCGGCTGCGGGCATTCTCCCTCGCCGAGGGCCTGGCGGACGCACACGCCCGCTGGGCGCACACACCGGCCGGAATCTGGGCTCCCGAGTGTGCCTTCACCCCCGGCATGGAGACCGGATACGCCGCCGCCGGGGTCGGGCACTTCATGGTGGACGGTCCCGCTCTGCGCGGTGACACGTCCCTCGGGCGGACCGTGTGGGACTCCGACGTCGTCGCCTTCGGCCGGGACCTGCAGGTGTCCTACCGGGTGTGGTCGCCGAAGTCCGGCTACCCGGGCCATGCCGCCTACCGCGACTTCCACACCTACTGCCACGACACCGGGCTCAAGCCCGCCCGCGTGACCGGCCGGACCGTCGCCCCCCAGGACAAGGCGCCCTACGACCCCGACCTGGCGTCTGCGGCCGTCGACCGGCACGTGGCCGACTTCGTCGACACGATCCGCCTGCGACTGCGCCGCGAGTCCGAGCGCATCGGACGCGACGCCCTGGTGGTCGCCGCATTCGACACCGAACTGTTCGGTCATTGGTGGCACGAGGGCCCCCTGTTCCTGGAACGACTGCTGCGAGCACTGCCGGCCGCGGGCATCGAGGTGGGCACTCTGGCCGACGCACGCAACCGCGGGTACGTGGGCGCCCCCGTCGAACTGCCCGACACCTCGTGGGGATCCGGGAAGGACTGGCGGGTGTGGGCCGGCGAGCAGGTGCGCGACCTCGTCCAGCTCGACGAGGAAGTCGTGCGCACCACCCTCGACACCCTCGACAAGGCCCGCTCCGGGTCCCGGGGCCCCGCGCTGCGCAACCGGGCGCACGACCAGATGCTGCGCGAGGCGCTGCTGACGGTGTCGAGCGACTGGGCGTTCATGGTCAGCAAGGACACCGCGGCCGGCTACGCGCGGGACCGGGCCCACACGCATGCCCACGCGTTGCGGGAGATCGCCGCCGCGGTCGCCGCGGGCCGCGACGAGACGGCGGCGCAGCTGGCCGCCGGCTGGAACCGAGCGGACAATCTGTTCCCCGGGCTCGATGCCCGCCGCCTGCCCGATCGGATGGGAGCCCCGTCGTGAAGGTACTGATCGTCTCCTGGGAGTACCCGCCGGTCGTCGTCGGCGGCCTGGGCCGGCACGTGCACCACCTCGCCACCGAACTCGCCGCCGCCGGCCACGAGGTGGTCGTGCTCTCGCGCCGACCGTCCGGCACCGATGCCGGCACCCACCCCACGATCAGCCACATCGCCGAGGGTGTGCTCGTCGTCGCCGTCGCCGAGGATCCGCCGCACTTCGAGTTCGGCGAGGACATGCTGCCCTGGACGCTCGCCATGGGCCATGCGATGGTGCGGGCGGGGCTGGATCTGACCAAGGCCGGAATCGGCGACGGCTGGTACCCGGACGTGGTGCACGCGCACGACTGGCTCGTCGCACACCCGGCCGTGGCGCTCGCCGAGTTCTTCGACGTGCCGCTCGTGTCCACCCTGCACGCGAGCGAAGCGGGCCGGCACAGCGGCTGGCTGTCGAGCCGCATGAACCGGCAGGTGCACTCGATCGAATGGTGGCTCGCCAACGAGTCCGATCGGCTCATCACGTGTTCGGCCTCGATGAACGAGGAGGTCGTCGCGCTCTACGGACCGGAGCTGCCGCCGGCGACGGTGATCCGCAACGGAATCGACGTCACCGCGTGGTCCTACCGGGAGCGGGCGCCGCGCTCCGGGCCGCCGCAGCTGCTGTTCGTCGGCCGGCTCGAGTACGAGAAGGGGGTGCAGGACGCGATCGCCGCCCTGCCCCGGATCCGGCGCACGCACCCCGGAACCACGCTCGTCGTCGCCGGGGAGGGCACCCAGTTCGAGTGGCTGCGCGAGCAGGCACGGGTGCACCGCGTCGCGCGGTCGGTGACGTTCGTCGGCAACCTCGACCGCACCGAACTGCTCGGCCGGCTGCACCGCGCCGACGCGATCGTGCTGCCGAGTCGCTACGAGCCGTTCGGGATCATCGCGCTCGAGGCCGCAGCCGCCGGGACGCCACTCGTCGCATCGACGGCCGGCGGGCTCGGCGAGGCGGTGGTCGACGGCGAGACCGGACTCGCGTTCGCCCCGGGTGACGTCGCCGGGCTGGCGTCGGCGGTCCGGCGGACCCTCGACGATCCCGCCGCCGCCCAGCAGCGGGCACGGGCGGCGCGCGAGCGTCTCACGGAGGACTTCGACTGGCGGTTGGTGGCCACCGAGACCGCCCGGGTGTATGCGGAGGCGAAACGCCGTGTGCGCCATCCACTTCCCCGGCCTTCTATTCCTCAGCGCCCCCTGCCCGACCGGTGACCGACAGCGCCGGCCCGCCTCACCGGGCCGGCAGCAGCGGGGGTTCGCGGTGCGCCCAGGGGCGGGCCTGCTCGAGCTGGCCCGCGAGCGAGAGCAGCAGCCCCTCCGAGCCGAGCGGCCCGAGAAACTGCACGCCCAGCGGCAATCCCGCCGCGGTCCAGTGCAGTGGCACCGAAATCGCCGGGCGCCCAGTGATGTTCGCGAGCTGGGTGTACGGCGTCCGGGCCAGG
This sequence comes from Rhodococcus sp. GXMU-t2271, assembly GCF_041414735.1. Classification (NCBI taxonomy): domain Bacteria; kingdom Bacillati; phylum Actinomycetota; class Actinomycetes; order Mycobacteriales; family Nocardiaceae; genus Rhodococcus; species Rhodococcus sp. GXMU-t2271. Next base: position 14,240 of record NZ_JAUIZP010000006.1, on the reverse strand, counting down.
TTCTCGTCGACGATGCGGTCCATCAGCCCGGCCCACCGCGCCGCACGGCCGAGTCGCGCCGTCACGATCAGGCGCGCGGCCCGCTGCAGCGCGGGCGGCGTGGCCAGTTCCCCCACGCGCGCCGGCGGATACGCCAGGGTCGGGGTGAGCAGCAGGTCGTACCGCTCGTGGAAGTCGCCGAGTTGCTGCGTGTACCCGTTCCACCGGCGCAGCGAAGCGAGATAGTCCGAGGGTCGGACGGAGTCGCCGAGCGCGGCGAGGAACCGCGTGTCCGGCTCGAACGCGTCGGGCGCGCACCCGGTGCTGCGGCGCGCCTGCCGGACGTCGGCGGCGAGCCAGGCGAACCACATCGTCAGCCAGTCGGTGGACAACCGTCGCTCGTCGATCCCCGTCGCGGCGGGTTCGACGACGTGGCCGAGCCCGTCGAGCAGCGCCGCGGCGTCCTCGACCGCCGCGACGGCCTCCGGGTCGACCCCGGTGCCGATCGGCGAATCCGTCGCGAATCCGATGCGCAGCGCCCTCGGGGGGACGCTCGCCGCGGAGGCGTACGACTCCTGCGGTACCGCCGCGAGATAGGGCCCGTTCGGGTCCGCGCCGGCCAGGACGTCGAGCATGACTGCCGCGTCGCGCACCGTCCGGGTGACGACTCCGTTGCTGACCGCCCCGTGCCGGTCCTCGTCCACCGCGGGACCGCTCGGCACCAGGCCCCGGCCCGGCTTCAGGCCGACCAGACCGCAACAGGCGGCAGGGATGCGGATCGAGCCGCCGCCGTCGTTCGCGCCGGCCGCCGGGACCACGCCGGCGGCGACCGCCGCCGCCGACCCGCCGGAGGACCCACCCGGCGTGTGCGCGGGATTCCACGGATTGCGGGTAGGGCCGTTCGCCTCGGGCTCGGTGATCCCCTTCGTCCCGAACTCCGGGGTGTTCGTCTTGCCGAACACGACGAGGCCCGCGCCCAGCCAACGGTCGACGACCACCGCGTTGCGCGCGGCGGGCAGCGTCGCCAGGGACCGGCTCCCACTGCCGGTCGGTAACCCGGCGATGTCCTGGAGCAGATCCTTGACCAGGAACGGAACACCCGCGAACGGCCCCTCGAGCGGCTCACCGGCCCGGCGGCGCGCCTGCTCGTCGAGCCGGCGCACGACGGCGTTCAGCGTCGGTTCCACTGCCTCGAGGCGGGCGAGAGCCACGTCGAGCAGTTCGTGTGGCGTGACCTCACGACGGGCGACGAGCTCGGCGAGCCCCACGGCGTCGTAGCGGCGGTAGTCGGCGTAGTCCATCGCAGGGCTCCTGTCAGGAACCGGGTTCCGCTGCCGGTTCGCGTCCGGCCTTCTTGCGCGCGATGTCCTCGAGCGCGGCGACATAGGCGGCGCGGTCGGCGGCGCCGGACTCCCAGTCCGTGCGGCGGTTCCTGACCACCTTGGCCGGCGCGCCGACCGCGATGCTGTAGTCCGGGATGTCGCCCTTGACCACCGCGTGCGCGCCGAGGACGCAGCCGCGTCCGGTGCGGGTGCCGCGCAGCACCGTGACCTTCGTCGCGATCCAGGTGTCGGGTCCGATGCGCACCGGGCCCTTGACGATCCCCTGGTCCTTGATCGGATAGGTGATGTCCTCGGTGCGATGGTCGAAGTCGCAGATGTAACACCAGTCGGCGACGAGCGTCGAGGCGCCGATCTCGATGTCGAGGTAGGTGTTGACGACGTTGTCCTTGCCGAAGACCACCTTGTCGCCGATGCGCAGCGACCCCTCGTGGCAGCGGATGGCGTTGCCGTCGCCGATGTGCACCCACCGCCCGATCTCGAGCCTGGACAGCTCCGGGGTGGAGTGGATCTCGACGTTCTTGCCGAGGAACACCATGCCGCGCAGCACGACGTGCGGGTTGGCGAGCCTGAACTTGGCCAGACGGTAGTACCGGACCAGATACCACGGCGTGTACGCCTTGTGCGCCAGCACCCATCGCAGCGAGGCGACGGTCAGGAATCGGGCCTGGTCGGGGTCCCGTCGCCGGGACCCGCGCCACCTCGTACGCAACGGTGCGCCCCACATGCTCGTCATGGTTGCCAGCGTACGGTCCGCCTCGTGCGCGGAGTGCGCCACCCGGCCCGATAGTGTGGCACATCGGGTCATTCGAGCCACGGCGAGGAGATGAGTGATGCGGGCTGCCCTGCGGACGGTGATGCTGACGACCTCGGCGGCACTGGTGCTGACCGGATGCGGCAGCAGCAGCGGCCCGGTCGACGTCTTCGCCGCCGGGGCCTGGCCGGGGCGGTACGCCGACGCCCGCAACAGCAGCACCGCGCAGGCCGACGGGCTGCGCGACGTCGCGCCCGCGTGGTCGCGTCCGCTCGGCGGCGCCGTCACCTCCCCGGCGAGCGTCGCAGCCAACGGGCAGATCTTCGTCACCGGCGCGACCACCGTGGGCTGCAACCTCGTCTCGTTCCAGATCGACACCGGCCGCAAGCGCTGGTGCACCCGCCTGGCGCCGGGGGTCGCCGGGGTGACTCCCGCCGTCGACGGTGTGGCCAACATCTACGTCGGCGAAGAGGGCGCGATGGTGTCGTTCAACGAGCACGGCCAGCGGCGGTGGCGAATTCCGGTGAGCGGCACGCCGGGAACCGCCCAGTTCACCGGTGACGGAAACCTGGTGTTCGTCACGCATTTCGGGCAGGTCAACGTACTCGACCCGCAGACCGGCAAGCACGCGGCACCGATCTTCGACCTCGTGCCCACTCCCGCGGTGACGGACGGGGCGAACGTGCCTCGGTTGCCGAACGACCACGGTCTGGCCGCCTGCTTCGGCGGATCGGAGGACTGCCCGGTGGCCACCACCCCGGCGGTCGATCTCGATACCGGCCGGATTCTGGTGACGCTGTGGCGGCCCGGCGCCGATCGAGCGGCTGTCGTGTCGATGCGCTACACCGGCGGCGACGATGCGCGCGTGGTCGAGGAATGGTCGCAGACGGAGCTGCCGGGCGGCGCGGCCACCAGTCCCGTGCTGTCCGCGGACGGTGCAACGGTGTACGTGCACGACGGTGAGGGAGCCCTGTGGGCCCTCGACGCCGGGTCCGGTGCGCCCCGGTGGAGTCACGACCTCGGGTACGTGGCCTCCGCCGGCCCCGCGGTGTCAGCCGAGGGACTGCTGGTCCTCGCACCGGGAGGCCGGACCGGGGACCTGGTCGCGCTGCGCGACACCGGCGAGGCGGCCGAAACCGTGTGGCGCCGCGGCGACGTGCGTCAACTGGGAGTGCCGGCGCTGACCGCCGACGGCACCGGGTACACGGTGGCCCGTGCCGACGACGGCTTGGCCGCCCTCGTGTTCGACGCCGCGAGCGGGGAGACCCTCGACGAGGAGACCCTGCCCGGTGCAGCCGGATTCTCGGTCGGCACCGCGGTCGGGCCGGCCGGTGAGTTCGTCACGACGACCCTGCCGGGCGAGGTGTACGTGCTCCGCTGACCCGCGCTCAGCCGGCGATCTGAATGAGATTGCCGCAGGTGTCGTCGAATACGGCGGTGGTGATGCCGCCCATCTCGAGAGGCTCCTGGGTGAACCGCACCCCGAGGCCGCGCAGCCGCTCGTACTCGGCGTGCACGTCGTCGACGGCGAACGAGGTGAACGGGATGCCGTCGGCGACGAGGGCTTCCTTGAAGGGGCGGACGGCGGGATGCCCGTCGGGTTCGAGCACCACTTCCGGCCCGTCCGGTTGCTGCGGCGAGACCACGGTGAGCCACCGCGCCTCGCCCAGGGGGATCTCGGTCTTCTTCACGAAGCCCAGGACATCGGTATAGAAGGCGAGCGCCTTGTCCTGGTCGTCGACCAGGACGCTGGTGAGAGTGACCTTCACTGCGACTCCTTTCGTTGCGCGACCGTCCATCGGTCGGCGAGGCCGTGCAGTGGTGCGACGTCCACGTGGTGGAACTTCGATCGCCCCTCCCGACGGGTCCGGACCAGACCGGCCTCCTCGAGGATTGCCAGGTGCTGCGAGATCGCCTGCCGGGACGAACCCAGACCGTGCCGCGAGATCAGCCGGGTGCACAGCTCGAACAACGTCTGCCCGTCCCGCTCGACGAGCTCGTCGAGGATGGCCCGGCGGGTCGGATCCGCCAGCGCTTTGAAGACGTCGACCACACCGCCCATGATACGCAAGTGTTTGCTTGCATATCAATGGTCGCACGAGATCTCGCCGGGCGAACTCAGCGACTGGGCTCGCAGACGAATGCCGTCGGGGTGCGGCCGATCCGCGTCAACACGACGCTCAGCGACCGCGGACCACGGAGCTTGAGACGCGGCCGGAGCACCGCCGGATCGACGTCCACCCCCCGCACGAGGATCTCCGCCACCCCGCAGTCCATCGACGAAAGGGCTTGCCGCAGCGACTTTTCCGAGTACTTCAGCCGATCGAGGATGCGGAATCCGCGCAGGCCCGCAGGGAGTACGTCGCCGGTGAGATACGCGATGCGCGGATCGAGTTGCCACAGACCGTGCGCGGCCGCGTAGTGCCGCACCAGTCCCGCGCGCACGATCGCCCCGTCCGGATCGACGATCCACTCCCCCGGTTCCCGCTCGGGAAGCTCGTCCGGTTGCGCGTCGGTGATCTCGAACCCGGCACCATCCGAACGCAACACACTCGCCCGTCGACGCACACCCGGCGCCGCGAGACCCGGCGAGTACAGGCACGCCTCACGGACACCCCCGTCGAGCGACACCACCTCGACCTCCCCTGCCCAGTCCAGCGCCTCGAAATCCAGCCCCGGGGCGCACTTGACGGCCAGGTCGCGCCCGGCATAGACGTCGAGCAGGTCGGGCAGCGGCGGCATCAGTGCCGCCGGATCGTGGGTACGCCGCCCGTCGGAACGACGGGCCGGATCGGCGATCACGGTGGTACCACGGGTGACCGGCCGCAGCGCGTCGGCACGGACCAGCGCCACTCCGGGAACGTTGTGCTCGGCCATCGCCAGACGAACCGGGTCGACGTCGCTGCCGATCACCATCTCGGCGACTCCGGCCAGGGCCGCGAGTTCCGCCCCGATCGAACACGTCACGTCGTGAACCCGCCGGCCGGCGAGCCGGTGTGCCCGGTGCGCGGCGACGGGTGCCGGCGTCGCCTGTTGCAGCGCGTCGTCGGTCGACAGCCAGCCACCGGCGGCGGGCAGCTTCGCGACCGCCTTGCGGCGCAACAGCACGGTCTCGATCAGCGGAGCGGTCCTGTCAGCGAAACGCGTACGCGCCCAGTCGATATCGACCAGGCGCGTACGCGTGGACAGCTCCCGGGCGGCCACCTCCGCGAGATCGGCCGCCCCCTGCGCCGAACGCAGGTACGCGACGTCGGCGAGGGTGAACGCGTATCCCACCCTACGGCTTCACGCCGGTGATCATGACGTTGTAGAAGAAGCTGCGCGGGACGACGTGTCTGAGGACGTTCTCGTCCACCCAGCTGAGCGTCCGCCACCCCCCGAACGCGAAGCGCGCCCAGCCCCAGCCCAGCTTCTCCGCGGGCACCGCGGCCTCGAAGGTGCGGACCGGCCAGCCCAACAGCGCCGCCGCGAACTCCTCGCTACTGGCCTTCACCTGCACCGCGCCGGCCGAGGCCGCCATCCGTTCCAGGTCCGACGGGTCGAAAGTGTGCAGATCGACGACCGCCTCGAGCGCCGCGGCACGTGAGGATTCGTCGAGTTCGGCCTGCGGCCGCCGCCATTCCCGCAGGAACGGCAGCTTGGTGACGGTCGTGGTGGCCTCCCACGTGAGACGGCCGAGCCAACGCGCGTAGAAGTTCCCGACCGTGCTGGGCTCGCCGGCGAACACGAACCGGCCACCCGGCTTCAGCACCCGCAGCACTTCGCGCAACGACTGCTCGACATCGGGGATGTGGTGCAGCACCGCGTGCCCGACGACGAGGTCGAAGGTGTCGTCGTCGTACGGGATCGTCTCGGCGTCGGCCACCCGGCCGTCCACCTCGAGGCCGAGATGCTCGGCGTTGCGCAGCGCCACCTTGACCATGCCGGGCGACAGATCGGTGACCGACCCGGTCCGCGCGACTCCGGCCTGCATGAGGTTCAGCAGGAAGAAGCCGGTGCCGCAACCGAGTTCGAGGGCCCTCTCGTACGGAAGGGGCTGCTCGCCGGCGGCCGCGTCGAAACGGCCCTTCGCGTAGTCGATGCAACGCTCGTCGTAGGAGATCGACCACTTCTCGTCGTAGGTCTCGGCCTCCCAGTCGTGGTAGAGCACCTGTGCGAGCTTGGTGTCCTGGAGGGCGGCCGCAACCTCCTCGGCAGTGGCGTGCGGGTTCGGCGCGGGGTCGGCCCCGTCGGTCCTGCTTGCAGTCATGAAGGGCATCCTACCCATCGGTAAGCTGTGAACAAGTTCCAGTTCCGGGGTGCTACTCCCCGACGAACTCGGCCTTCCCCGGACCGTTGGCCACGAAAGACTCCATGCCGATCGTGCGGTCCTTCGTGGCGAACAGACCCGCGAAGACGTGCTGCTCGATCTTCAAGCCCGTGTCCAGGTCGGTATCGAGACCCTGGTCGATCGCCGCCTTCGCCGCCGCGAGTGCGCGGGTGGCGCCCCGGGTGAACTGCGATGCCCACGTGCGCGCCGCGGCGTACACCTCGTCCGGGGCGACGACCTCGTCGACCAGTCCCATCTGCAGAGCCTCGTCCGCGCCGACGAAGCGGCCCGTGAACACGAGGTCCTTGGCCTTGGACGGGCCGATCAGGCGAGCCAGGCGCTGGGTTCCACCGCCGCCCGGGATGATGCCGAGCAGGATCTCCGGAACGCCCACCTTCGCGTTGTCGCCGGCGATCCGCCGGTCCGCACCCAGTGCGAGTTCCAGACCGCCTCCCAGCGCATAGCCGGTGATCGCAGCGACCGTCGGCTTCGGGATGTCCGCCACCGACCCGAGCGCCGACTGCAGGTCCGCGATGATCTCGCTCATCTGCACGTAGCTCAGTTCCGCCATCTCCTTGATGTCCGCGCCGGCCGCGAACACCTTCTCTCCGCCGTAGACGATCACGGCCTTGACGTCGGAGTTGACCGTCGCCTCGCGCGCAGCTGCCCGGATCTCCTCCTGAACCTGGCGGTTGAGTGCGTTCATCGGCGGCCGGTCGAGCCGGATGGTGCCGATACCGTCGGAGACCTCGAGTGTCACGAATTCAGCCATGAGGCACAGGCTAGTTGGCGCCCCGGGCGGCCCACGGATGCGGCCCCGCCTCGTAGTACCCGTCCTGCTCGGGGAACTCCACCCGAAGTTCTCCGTCCCCCGTGACCAGGGTCGGCAGAATCGGCGTGATCTGCGGTTCCGCAGCAAGGATCTCCGCGACCGAACCGAACCGCGACAATGCCGTCAACTGGCTCCAGGTCGGGGGCAGCAGCACGCTCCCACCGTCCTGCCAGTGCGCGATCGCCTCCTGGGGAGTCTGCCACCGCACCGCGTCGGCCTCGCTCGTGTCACCGTCGGCGATCTGTCCCTCCGGGGCCGCCGCGACGAAGAACCTGGTGTCGTACCGACGGCCCTCCCCGACCGGCGTGATCCAGTTCGACCACGGCCGCAGCAGGTCCGCCCGCAGCACCAGGCCCTCGCGCTCGAGGAACTCGCCGAAGGTGAACTCCCGAGCCTCGAGCTGCCGACGTGCCGGACCGAACGCGGTCGTGTCCGCCACCACAGTGTCCGGCGTAGGACCGGCGAGGAGGACGCCGCACTCCTCGAACGTCTCGCGCACCGCCGCGAGAACGAGCGCCTGTGCCAGACTCTCGGAGGTGCCGAACCGCTCCGACCACCACCGCACCGGCGGGCCCGCCCACGCCACCGCTGCAGCGCTGTCCGACGGGTCGACGCCGCCTCCGGGGAACACCGTCATGCCGCCCGCGAACGCCATGCCGCGCACGCGCTGCAGGAGGAACACCTCGACGCCACGGTCGCCGTCCCGGACGAGGATCACCGTCGAGGCATCCTTGAGCGGCACCGCCGGCGCGAGTTCTCCCGAACGTTCGATAGCCATACGCACAAGTTACGGCATGACGTGACCCACGACTCATCCACCTGCCGGCTCCCGCTGCGCTACGCGCGGCAGTGTCCTGGACCGCGGCTCCGCTGCGCTACGCGCGGCAGTGTCCTGGACCGCGGCTCCGCTGCGCTACGCGCGGCAGTGTCCTGGACCGCGGCTCCGCTGCGCTACGCGCGGCAGTGTCCTGGACCGCGGCTCCGCTGCGCTACGCGCGGCAGTGTCCTGGACCGCGGCTCCGCTGCGCTACGCGCGGCAGTGTCCTGGACCGCGGCTCCGCTGCGCTACGCGCGGCAGTGTCCTGGACCGCGGCTCCGCTGCGCTACGCGCGGCAGTGTCCTGGACCGCGGCTCCGCTGCGCTACGCGCGGCAGTGTCCTGGACCGCGGCTCCGCTGCGCTACGCGCGGCAGTGTCCTGGACCGCGGCTCCGCTGCGCTACGCGCGGCAGTGTCCTGGACCGCGGCTCCGCTGCGCTACGCGCGGCAGTGTCCTGGACCGCGGCTCCGCTGCGCTACGCGCGGCAGTGTCCTGGACCGCGGCTCCGCTGCGCTACGCGCGGCAGTGTCCTGGACCGCGGCTCCGCTGCGCTACGCGCGGCAGTGTCCTGGACCGCGGCTCCGCTGCGCTACGCGCGGCAGTGTCCTGGACCGCGGCTCCGCTGCGCTACGCGCGGCAGTGTCCTGGACCGCGGCTCCGCTGCGCTACGCGCGGCAGTGTCCTGGACCGCGGCTCCGCTGCGCTACGCGCGGCAGTGTCCTGGACCGCGGCTCCGCTGCGCTACGCGCGGCAGTGTCCTCGACCGCGGCTCCGCTGCGCTACGCGCGGCGGTGCCGCCCGGGCTGGTATTTGCGGCGCGCGAAGAACCGGCCGTCCACCTTGTCCAGGGCGATCGCCTGACTGAACGCCTCACTGAGGTTCTCGCCCGTGATCACGTCGTCGAGTAGACCCTGCGCAACCACCTGCCCCTCCTTGAGGAGCATCGCGTGGGTGAAGCCCGGCGGGATCTCCTCGACATGATGGGTGATCAGCACAATCGCCGGAGCGTCCGGATCGGCCGCCAGCACACCGAGCCGCGCCACGAGCTCCTCACGCCCCCCGAGGTCCAGGCCGGCCGCGGGCTCGTCGAGCAACAGCAGTTCCGGATCCGTCATCAACGCGCGGGCAATGAGGACGCGCTTGCGCTCCCCCTCGGAGAGGGTGCCGTAGGTGCGGTCGGCCAGGTGCTCGGCGCCGAGGCTTTCGAGCATCTCCACGGCACGGGCGTTGTCCATCTCGTCGTACCGCTCGCGCCAGCGCCCGAGCACGCCGTACCCCGCAGAGATCACCAGGTCCACGACCTTCTCGTCGGACGGGACGCGGTTCGCCAGCGCCGACGACGACATCCCGATCCGAGGTCGCAGCTCGGACAGGTCGGTCTTCCCGAACGTCTCCGTCAGTACGTGCGCCGTCCCCGATGTGGGGAATGTCTCAGCCGCAGCGACTCTCAGCAGCGACGTCTTACCCGCACCGTTCGGTCCGAGGATCACCCAACGTTCGTCGAGTTCCACCTTCCAGGACACGGGACCGACGAGGACGTTGCCGCCCCGCCGCACGAGCACGTCGTCGAATTCGATGAGCAGATCGGGATCAGGTTTGGCCACGCCGACCATCTTTGCGTACGCGCGAGCCCGGTTCACGGCAGGATCGCTTCCGTGTCGTACCCCTCGTCTTCTCCGCACCCCTCACCGGCACCCGGCGAGCCGTCGGTGCGTCCTGCCGTCGCCCGGTCCGGCGCCGGTCCCTTTCCTCTGGGCGCCTTCCCCGGCGACGACGGGACACGGTTCGCGGTGCACGCGCCCCACGGCAGCCGCGTCCAGCTCTGCCTGATCGACGACGCGGGTCGCGAGGACCGCATCGACCTGCCGGACAAGACGTACGGCATCTGGCACGGCGAGGTGCCGGGAGTCCGCCCGGGCCAGCGCTACGGATACCGCGTGCACGGTGCGTGGCAGCCCCGGACCGGGCTCCGCGCCAACCCGCACAAGCTGCTGCTCGACCCGTGGGGCCGGCAGCTGACCGGCGACATCGGCGACTTGAGCCGCCTCCTCGGCTACGAACGCACTCCGTTCGGTGAGGCATCGACCGTGGACTCGCTCGGCCACACACCGCTGTCGGTGGTGACCGGCACCCCCACCGCGTCCCGGCACGACCGCCCGGGCACCCCGTGGGAGCAGACGGTGATCTACGAACTGCACGTCGGCTCCTACACCGCCCGCCATCCCGATGTTCCCGAACAGTGGCGTGGCACCTATCTGGGACTGACGGCGCCCGCCGTCCTCGACTACCTCGTCGGCCTCGGTGTCACTGCCGTCGAACTCCTACCCGTGCACGCCTTCCTCACCGAGCCACCCGTACGGATCCGCGGCATGCGTAACCACTGGGGTTACTCCACGGCGTCGTACTTCGCACCGCACCCGGGCTACGCGACCACGCCCGGCAACGAGATCGCGGAGTTCCGGACGATGGTCGACGCGCTGCACGCAGCGGGGCTCGAGGTGATCCTCGACGTTGTCTACAACCACACCTGCGAATGGTCGGTCGACGGCCCGCACGTGTCCTGGCGTGGCTTCGACGCGCCTGGCTACTACCTCCTCGACGCCACCGGCCACGACATCGATCTGACGGGATGCGGCAACACCGTCGACGGCAGCTCCCCGGTAGCGGTGCGGATGATCTGCGACAGCCTGCGGTACTGGGCCACGGAAATGGGCGTGGACGGCTTCCGGTTCGACCTTGCCAGTGCACTGGCCCGCCCCCGGGGTGGCGACTTCGACCCCCGCGCGGCCGTGTTCACCGCGATCACCACCGATCCTGTCCTCACCCGGCTCAAGCTGATCGCCGAACCCTGGGACGCGACCCTGCCCGGCTACCAGCTCGGCAACATCGGTCCCCAGTGGTCGGAGTGGAACGATCGCTACCGCGACTCGGTACGGCGCTTCTGGGCGCGCGGGGCGGGAATCCGGGAAGTCGCCTCCCGGCTCGCGGGCTCGGAGGACCTCTACGGCCGGCACACCCGCCGCCCGTGGATGTCGATCAACTTCGTCACGGCGCACGACGGCTTCACGATGGCCGACCTCGTCAGCTACCGGCGCAAGCACAACGAGGCCAACGGTGAGCAGGGCCGGGACGGCAGTGACAACAACGAATCCGTCGACCACGGCGTCGAAGGGCCCACGGACGACCCCTTCGTCGTGGCTGCCCGCGCCCGACACGTGCGTGCGCTCCTCGCGACCCTGCTGCTGTCGACCGGCACCCCGATGCTGCTCGCCGGGGACGAGTTCGGGCACTCCCAGGGCGGCAACAACAATGCCTACTGTGTGCCTGCCGACGTCCCGGTCCGCGACGCCTGGCCGCTCGACTGGGAGCACGCGGACCGGGACCTGGTGGAGTTCGTGCGGCAGGCGTTGCGTCTGCGCAAGGTGGTCCCGGTGCTGCGGCAGGGCCGATTCTTCGACGGCCGGGCCCGTCAGGTCGGGTACCCCGACCTGGTGTGGTTCGGCGCGGACGGGCGAGAAATGCAGGATGCGGACTGGCTCGACGAAGACCGGCGGACGCTGCAGGCCTGGGTGGACGGCTCCCAGCTGGGCACGGTCACCCGCGCGGGCGTCCCGCTGGCGGACAGCAGTGGTCTGCTCGTGCTCCACGCGGGCGGACCCGCCACCGTCACACTCGGCCGCGCCGAGTGGTACCGCGGCGAGATGGTGTGCGTCTTCGACTCGAGCTCCGTCGACGGAGAACCCGCAGACCTCACACCATTGCCCGCCGGTTCGACACTGCCGGTGACGGGGCCGACCCTGCTGGTTTTCAGAATCACGACGTGATCAGCCCGGGACGGCGATCACCGTCACCGACCCCGGAGCCACTTCGGTGAAGCCGGCGTCGCGCACCGCCACGGCAGTGCCGTCCGCTACCCGCTTCGTCAGGTGCCGCCACCGGACGGGGTCGGCGTCACGCACGGCACACACGAAACCGGACTCGGCCCAGGCGCCGGCGTGCTCGGCGTCGAGGCTCCCGGCGAACAGCATCGCGGCGTGGCCGACCTGCGCCGCGGCCTTCCCGACGGTCATGTCGAGCGCAGCATCGATCCACAGCACCGGAACGCCGGCGGGCGGATCGTCCGGAGTGTCGTGCGGCAGATCCGTGCCGCCGATCTGCAGCCTCGAGATGCGGGGATCCAGAAGTCCCACGGGCCCGGGGACCAGCGCGCGGGCCTGCGCCCCGCGGTGTTCGACGGTGATCCCGTCGACCTCCTGCGCGGCGCGCCACTGGGCGCCGCGGGCACGGCGGCTGACCTTGCGGATTCGCGCATCGGTCCACGCGAGATAGGACTCGCGCCACGGTCCTGGTTCGCCGTCCGGTCCGGTCCCGACGCGTGGGTCCAGGCACAACGCGACCGTCGCCATCGCAGCGGCCTCGAGGAGTGCGCTCCGGGCGGGCGGATCCTGCTTGGGGATGTGGAGCACAATCGGCATCGCGAGCACTGCCCCAGGGTCGTCCGGGTCGGGTCGATGCCCGTAGCCGCGGGTGAGGACACCGTGGCGAGCCACGAAATCCGCACCGTGGCGAGCCACCACATCGGCACCGTGGCGAGCCACCACATCGGCACCGTGGCGAGCCACCACGCCGGCACCGTGGCCTGCCGCGACGTCGGCACCGTGCGGTGCGGTCGTTTCAGGCACCGGTGTCGAGGGGCACGCGGCGCAGTGTGCCGTCGACCCGATCGGCGGCCTCGACCTCGTCGCGGGTGACGCCGAGGACGAACAGCACCGCGTCCAGGTACGGGTGGGACAGAGCCGTGTCCGCGACCTCCCGCAGTGCCGGCTTGGCGTTGAACGCGATGCCGAGTCCGGCCGCGCCGAGCATGTCGATGTCGTTGGCGCCGTCGCCGACGGCGACGGTCTGCTCGATCGGCACGCCGGCCTCGGCGGCGAACTCCCGCAGGGCACGTGCCTTCGCAGCCCGGTCTACCACCTCGCCGACGACGCGGCCGGTGAGCTTGCCGTCGACGATCTCGAGCGTGTTGGCCCGGACGAAGTCCAGTTCGAGTTCGTGGGCGAGACCGTCGATGACCTGGCGGAAGCCACCGGAGACGACGCCGCAGCGGAACCCGAGACGCCGCAATGTGCGGATGGTGGTCCGGGCACCCGGGGTGAGTTCGAGGTTCTCGGCGACCTCGTCGATGACCGATGCGGGCAGGCCGGCGAGGGTGGCGACCCGCTGGTTCAGCGACTCGGTGAAGTCGATCTCGCCGCGCATCGCTGCCTCGGTGACAGCGCGGACCTTGTCCTCCACGCCGGCGTGTGCGGCGAGCATCTCGATCACCTCGCCCTGGACGAGGGTGGAATCGACATCGAACACGATCAGCCGCTTCGAACGACGGGCGAGACCGGCGCGTTCCACGGCGATGTCGACCTCGAGGCCGGCGGCCACCTCGGCGAGCCCTGCGCGCAGTCGGACGTCGGCCTCGGCGCCGGGGTCGGCAGCGGTGACCATGAGTTCGAGTCCGGTCACCGGGTAGTCGGCGATTCCCCGGATGGAGTCGATGTTGGCGCCCTGCCGTGCAAGCTCACGGCCCACCGAGCGCAGGGCTCGGGCACTGACGGGGCTGCCGAGGACCACGAGGGCGTGTGTGGACACGGACGAGCCGATACCCGGTTCGACTCCGGTCTGTACCTGGGCGTGCATGCCGATGGTGGCCATGGCGGCCTCGATCTCGTCCTGCAGCGCGTCGGGATCCGCCGGGCAGGAGACGAGCACCCCGAGGGTGAGCCTGCCTCGGATCACGACCTGCTCGACGTCGAGCAGATCGACGTCGTGCCGGGTGAGCGCCGCGAAGAGCACCGAGGTCACGCCGGGATGGTCCGGCCCCGTCACAGTCACCAGCATCGCGGTGTCAGACGCCACCTACGTCTCCGATCCTTCGTCAGTCGCGGCACTTGCCCACCCATTGTGGCAGGTGAACGGGGTGCCGAGTGAGCAGGGGTCCTTTCGGTAGGACGCACGAGGCCCCGCCCGTCGGGGACGGGCGGGGCCTCGGGAGGCGTCGATCCGAGGGACGGATCAGCGGTCGGCGGGGGTCCTTTCGGCACCCTCGCTCAGCGCCACATGGTTGTGCTTGTTGCTGCCCGGGCCGACGTGGGCTTCGGCCCGCATGCGGTCCACCATGTGCGGGTAGTGCAGCTCGAACGCGGGCCGCTCGGAGCGG
>NZ_JAUIZP010000059.1:0-129965 GCF_041414735.1 Rhodococcus sp. GXMU-t2271 | reverse complement strand
ACTCACCCAGTTCGAGCATGCAGGCCGTTACTGAGAAAACCTCAATGGCCGGCGCCGGTGGTGGCGTCGCGGACAAGCTAGGCAACAAATACGAGTTGGCCTGGGCCATCCGTCACGCTCTGTTCTGCATCCAGGACGAGCGCCGCAGTCTCACGCTCGAAGAGATCGACCCTGAGCTGGCTGCCGGCTCGGAGTTCACCTACGTCAACGAGCACGGCGACATCGCGGTGACCCAGGTGAAGCGCCAGAACAACATTACCGATCACTGGACGATCGCAGCTCTCAGAGGTCGCGGCGTCTTGGCGGCAGCTGCTCACCACGTTGCCGCTGGGCGTGAGTTCCATTTCAGTTCGATGACTCCGAGCGGGGCACTTCGGGTCATGGCTGAGCGGTCACGGCAATCGGCGGATGCACAGCAGTTCGTCAAGCATCAGCTCACACAGAAGTTGGGAGAAACCTTCGATGAGCTGACCGCGGCGGATGTCTTCGGAAGTTCTGAGGGGGCTTGGCAGACCCTGCGCGGTATGTGGATCGAGATCGAGGTCGAAGAGCAGCTAGTCATGACCAACGCCATGCTCGCTGATGTGAGCTTGGAGGGCGCCGCAGGCCACCTCATTGCGACAGCGATTGGCGCCGTCCTACTCGATAATCTCCAAAAGCGTCTGACTCGACGCGAGCTCCTCGCCAGTCTCGCCCGCAAGGGCATCACGGCGCGCGACTCGGTGGCACAACGCACCTCCCACGAGCAGGTCGTAGCGACGACCCAGAGTTGGCGAGGCACGATCGAGCGCGAGCTACTCACGCCGCCGATCAATAGAACAGAGGCTGCAGACCTCGTCGAACTGATGGAAAGTACCCGTCTGGCACTCGTAGTCGGGGGTGGCGGTGCCGGCAAGAGTTCTGTGCTTTACCAGGCTGCGCGCGAGTTCGAGGCACAGGACGCCGAGGTATTGGCGTTCCGGCTTGACCGCCGTGGCGCCTTCGGTTCGACCGTCGAACTGGGCATTCAGCTGGGCTTCTCGACCTCTCCGGTTGCGGCGCTGCGACAGGCGGCAGACGGCCGCGACGCCTTTCTGATCATCGATCAACTCGACGCCGTATCGCTAGCGTCCGGACGCCTCTCGGAGCGCTACGACGTCATCGCCGATCTCATTCAAGAAGCAACGGCGGTTGACGGGGTGCGCGTCATCTTGGCCTGCCGACTATTCGACGTCGAGAACGACCACCGCATCCGCAAACTCGATGCGCGGAACGATGTCGAGCGCCTGACCGTTGAGCCGCTATCTGACGAAGCGGCGGCGGACGCTGTCTCAGCCATGGGCCTCGATCCCGGCTTGCTCACGGCTACGCAACGTGCACTCCTCAGATCACCGCTCAACCTCGTCCTGCTCGAGACGATCGCCGACCAGCCAGGTGCCCTGAACTTCACCTCCCGAGGATCGCTCTTCGAGGCATTCTGGCAGCGCAAAGAACAGACCTCCGAGGAACGACGGCCTGGAACGTTGTTCAACGACGTGCTGGCCCGGATCGCCAACTCCGCGAGCGACAACCAGACGTTGTCCGTCCCCGTCGAGATCCTCGGTCCTGGCGACTTCATCAAACACGCGCGGGTTCTCGCCTCCGAACAGGTCATCGCAATCGAAGACGACCGGGTCTCCTTCTTTCACGAGACATTTTTCGACTTCACATTCGCCCGCCAGTGGCTGTCACGACACCAGTCGATGGTCGAATTCCTTTGCGCCCAGGAGCAAGAACTATTCCGACGCGCGCAGGTGCGGCAGATCCTCGAGCTTCTCCGGGAGCGAGATCCCGATCGATTCCGGACGGAGGTCGAGGCGGTCCTCAGCAGCGCAGATGTTCGCTTCCACATTAAGGAGACGGTGCTCGCCGTCTTCGCGAACGTCAGTACCCCGACGCTCAAGGATGTCGAACTTGTGCTGCGCCTTGCCGACAGGGAATCCACGCCCACGAAACGGCTATTTCTGCAGCTCGCACGTCCTACGTGGTTCGGCCCGTTCTACGCCCAGGGACACATCGAACGGTGGCTCGACAGCGACGACGCCGCACTACGCGACAGGAGCGTCAACTGGATGGGCAACGCCGGCGCCGAGCATTGCGCCGAGGTGGCTGACCTCTTGAGCGCGCGGAACCAGTCACCCGACTATGTCGTGTGGCTCCGTTCGGTGACCTGGCGCGCCGACCTACACCTCAACCGGCAGCTGTTCGAACTGTTGCTAAACGCAATCCGGGCCGGCGAGATCAACCCAGCCGATCAGGACGTCTGGCTTTCGGCACACAAGCTTGCGGAACGCCAGCCACTCTGGGCGATCGAGATGCTCACGGCCTGCTTTGTTGAGAGTCCATCTGCTCTGGCGCTCGGTGCCGACGGCAAGGTAGCCCTCCTTGGCATTCATGGGTACGGCGCTACTGAGATGATCGAGGCAGCATCCAAAGCAGAGCCGCAAGCGTTCGCCGAGGCGTTCGTGCCGCATCTACTCGCAGTCATGGAGGCCACGCACTACGACCGCCACGAGCAAGACCTTCTTCGCGACCGGCACTTCAGCCTGAGACTTCGCGCGGAGTCGGGGTACGGCGACGTCGATGACACGTTGTACAACGGTGTGGCGGACGCGCTCGGAGAGTGGGCGCAGAGGTCGCCGGAGACCATCGAGCCGGTGCTGCAGCTTCTGGCCGCTAACGAGCACGACGCCGCGCAGTCGTTGTTGTATCGCGCTCTGATTGCTGGTGGTGTGACCTTTGCCCCGTGGGCAGCTGAGCTGATTCTCCAAGGCGGCAACCGCCTGCAAGCGGGCTACCTATCCGATTCGCACTGGCTCTCGCGCGAGGTCGTTGAGGCCATAGCGCCGATTGTGAGCGATGAGGTCCACCTGCAGTTAGAAGAGCAGTTCCGAGACCTTCCTGCGCCATACCGATCTTCCGACCTCCATTACCGGCTTCGGTCGTTCGGCTACACTGCCTTCAACTTCCTGTCAGCGCTCGACCGCAGGCGGCTATCACCGTTGGGACTTCGACGGCTGCAGGAGTATCAGCGCAAGTTCGACCGCGATTTGCCCGAGCCACCGACCGGAATCATCACCTACACGGTCGGGTCGCCGATTGGTGGCCCAGCCACAGGCAAGATGAGCAACGCGCAGTGGCTGCAGGCGCTGGCAAAGCACGACAACGACGACCGCGACTTCGGCAGCGAGGTAGGCGGTGCTCGCGAGTTGGCCCAGCAGCTGAAGGCGCGCACGGCTGAGAATCCTCTTCGATTCGCTGGATTGGCCATGCAGTTAACGCCCGAGACCCACGCGGCCTATCCCGCTGCAATCCTGGGGGGCTTCGGAGAAGCAGATATTCCCGAGGAAGCGCAGCACGCTATCTTCGACGCGATCCGTCACCTCATGAGCCTCGGCCTCGACAACTGTGACCGCTGGCTTGGCTGGGCGGTCCGTCACCTCTATGACGAGACACCCTTCGACATCTTTGAGATGGTCCTAGACCGGGCGCTGCACGCTCCCGACCCCGTCGATAACTCGCCCGTCTTCGTACGCCGAGACGACCACCAACCCGGACGTGACTTGTTCCAGAACGGATTCAATACCGCGCGAGGAAGCTTGGCTGAGTCGCTCGGCGACCTCCTGGTCCACGACCCTGATGGCACGCGTACCGAACTCGTGGCCCCACACCTCGACGAGCTGGCGAGCGATCCAGTACTGAGCGTCCGCGCTTGTGTCGCCCATACCATCGCTGCCTGCCTACGGCATGCACGGCCAGCGGCCTATGCAGCCTTCCAACGTCTTATCGACGCCGACGATCTCTTGCTCGCCTCGGACAAGTTGGACGACCTGATGATCTACATCGGCAACGCCGATCCAGAAATGGTCGATCCCGTCATTGATCGCATGCTCAGCTCAACAGATGCCGAGGTCCGGAGGGCAGGGGGCCGCATGGCGGCATTCGCCGCGCTGCAATGGGGGCGCACAGCGCTAATGGAACGAGCCCTGGCCAGCGATGTGGAAGTTCGAGGCGGCCTGGCTGAGGTCTGCGCCGCAAGGGTTGATCGGTCCGCCGATTCAGAACTCGTGCTGTCCACTCTGCGCCGCCTGATGCATGACGAGGACGATGAGGTTCGGAAGAAGGTTGGCACCCTGGCTGGTCACCTGCGTGGAGACGACCTGCGCCCTTACGCCGAATTCCTCGCTGACTTGATCGCGTCACCAAGCTACGTACACGCAACCCCGCAACTGCTCATCACGCTGCAGGAAGCGCCGGACAAGGTCGACGATCTCGTCGACCTCGCTGCACACCACTTTCTTGACATCCATGGCGAAGACGTGGCCGATATCAGGACGGGCGCTGCCGGGGAAGCTCATTACATCTCGGATCTGGTGGTCCGTGGGTTGGCACAGACTCGCGACCGAGGGCGCATCACGGCGCTACTCGATCTCCTTGATCGCCTGCTCGAACTCGGTGTCTACGGAGTCGATCGAGCAATTGATGAAGCCGTGCGCAACTAGCCGTTGCGGGTCATGACGTCATAGACACTGGGTCGAGTGAGGTCGCAGGTCACGTCGCCGAGACTATGCCACAGCGGCGGGGTCATTGATCAAGGAACCGGTTTCTGGATGAAACGGTGGACACCAGGAGCAATGATCAGAACCTGTGGATCCCGGGAGGGCGCGCCTTCCCGGAAGATGATCTGCAAGGAAGGCACTGTCACGTTGTTGGGAGTGCACGGTTCCAACGCCGGTCAGGAGCTGTTGGAGTGGGTGGTGGTGCCCGGGGGTGGCCGGCGTCAGGCGGCTGCGGGACAGCCGGTGATCTGCTGCCAGGTGGCGAACCGCTCGGTCATCTCGTCTCGATAGGCATCGACGGTGAGGCGGTGGCGACGGGGCCGGAAGCGGGGTGAGACGCCGCTGAACGCGGACAGGAAGCGTTGCGCGTGCCCCGGTGAGGTGAAGCGCTTCATCGCGCGTTCGCGCTGGCGGGTCGGTTGGTGGGAGTTCTCGGCCCGGTTGTTGAGGCCCTTGTGGGAGCGGTGCTCCACCGAGGGGATGACCTGGCGGTGGGCGGCGCCGTAGGAGCGGAGCTTGTCGGTGACCACCACGCGTGGCACGTACTCCAGGTTCTTCAGGAGCCGACGGAAGAACCGCTTCGCCGCCTTCGCGTCGCGCCTGGGCTGGACCAGGATGTCCAGCACGTTCCCGTCCTGGTCAACAGCCCTCCACAGGTAGTGGATCTCCCCGTTGATTCTGATGAAGACCTCGTCCAGGTGCCACTTGTCCCCGGGCCGGGGGCGTCGACGACGCAGCCCATTGGCGTAGGCCTGCCCGAACTTGGCGCACCAGCGGCGGACCGTCTCGTACGAGACGACGACACCGCGTTCGAGCATCAGTTCCTCGACCTCGCGGAACGACAGCGGGAAACGGAAGTACAGCCACACGCAGTGCGAGATGATCTCGACCGGGTATCGGTGCCCCTTGTAGGACGGAGGTGCACACTCCACGGTCAGGTCCTCCCCGATTGATCAACCCGAAGAGCATCCCACGCCGCCCGCCAACGTGACAGTGCCTCCATCTGTGTTTGGCGGTCGATCACATCGACTCCGGCTGGTCGAGTATCTCAATCCGGACCGCCTGTGGGCGATCGTGCTCCGAGGCGCCTTGAACATCAACAACCAGAGCGGCCCACCCGAGGTGGCAGGATTGGCCCCCACAGAAACGGCGAGACCAGACCCCGAAAACCCGACCCAGTGTCCCGATGCGCGTCAACATCGATAGATCAGTTCCGGCACCGACGGCTGGAGATTGGAGGAACTCATGTCACTGGTCTATCGCGCGATGTGGCAGGACGATCGGAAAGATCTGTGCGATGTTGCGTTCGCAGAGTTCAAGGATTGGGTGGAATCCAAGTACTCGGAGCAACTGTCCATACCCACGAGCGGGCGGACTGACGCTCTGGTCGACCGTAACGGCAAGTGTATCAGTCTGGATGTCTCGGTGGAGCGTGCGTCGAACGGAAACGAAGGCACGCTGGACACGCTCCGTGCCGTTCTGACCGAGGATGACGAGGATGAGGTCCGGCGGCAGACCACCCTTCGCGTTTGGAGGCAAGCACGCGAATCTATCGACCGAGCCTCCGATGGCTGGATCTGGATCGACAATTCCGTCGTCGGAGAAGCAATTGATCTCAAAACATATTCCCCAGCAGCGCCGAAGCTGACAAGGAATCTACTCGAGAAATCTCCGAATGCGCGCATTGATGGTTTTCCGATCATGCCGAAAGCCCAGTACTATCAGGGCAGTGCAAAAGGTGAAGAGTTAGCGCATATTGTCTCAGAATTTGATCGGAAGTTACCTATCGTCGTATTTGCTGCCGATAACACCAGGTTCGAAGCATTCGGCGGGCAAGGGTACACCTTCGATTCGATCGTGGAGCGAGCTTCGGCTCACGTGGCGGGCATCGCCCACATCGCGGTTGTCGACAAGGCTGCAGCGACCGCATTCAATCTCGCGTTGGGAGACAGCCACGGAGTCTGGGACGGAGCCTTCCGCGTCTACGTCAAGGGCGTAGACCCGGCGACGGAGAACGACGCATGGCGACACCGTTACGTCACGGCGGACCGGTACATGGGTTATCGTTCGAGCGCTGCGAATATTTTGGGCAGGATGCTCAGTTCCATGTCGGCGGTACGGCGCCCTCCCCCCAGTTTCTCCCGAGCAAAAGCGCTTCTCGATGAGTCTCGTGGCGACGGGAAGAACGTCGCAGAACTGTACGAAATTCTCTCGGAGGACTACGAGAAGGCCCGCGAAGAAGTTATTTCGTTGCGCCGCGAGGTCGATGAGCTACGCGAACAGGACATGGGCAGGATAATCCAGATGGAGGATCTTCTGGATGAGCAAGACCGGGTGAGAAGCCTGGCCGAAGGCATTCAGCGTCGACTTGACCACGCCATTCACACTTTGATCCACGACGGTGTCGGCGACGCGTTCATGGAAGACGACACCACCGGGGAATTCATTCCCCGGAAAGTGACTTCTGCCGCCGAAGCAGTCCATCAGGCTCATCTGTACCTGAGCGACCATTTGACCATACATCCGCGGGCACTGCGGGATGCGCAGGATATGGATGCAGACAATGCGGGCTCAACTTGGGCGCACAGTGCATGGAACGCATTCCGCGCCTTGCATGCATACGCAAGCAGTCTGTCCAGCGGAAAGAAGAAGTACGATTTTGAATACTGGTGCCAAAGCTCGAACCATCCACTGACATGGCCGACCAACCGACTTTCGATGCATGAATCGAACAAACTCAAATCAGACCAAAGTCTATGGAAACATAGATATCTCCCCGTGAGCGTCGAGTTTGATCCCTCGGGGTGTCGTTACATGGAGGCTCACATCAAGATAGTTTCGACAGGGGGACCCATGATTCCGAGAATATATTTCGACGTCGATTACGGCAAATGCAAAGTCCATATCGGGTATTTCGGCCCACACAAGCACATGCCGAACACCCGCACGAACTAAAAAATTTCGCGGGCGTTACCCATAGGCCTCAGCTTTCCCGGAAAGGGTTTGGATTCAGTCACTTTCCCCGGCGTCCCGCGCACGAGTATGCCTTCGACTGGATGGTCGACCATCCGTTGTACACCAAGGCGGTACGCGAGCACACCGCGCCCGCTCGGGTCGACTTCGAGAAGGGGATGCTGCGGTTCACGAACTTCGGTGTCAAATTCGCCAGGACGGTTCTGCCGCCCAACGCACGGGCACTCGACGGAGAAGTCGTTAATCCCGCCTCGCCGAGCACACCCCCTGTCGAGTGACGACGATGGAACAGAATCATCGACCCTTGACAAACAACGCCCTGTGACCTGCACCGGCAGAAGAGGGCGACGGTTGACATAAGAGAGACTTATCGGCCGGGAAATTCTGCAACCATATGGCTACGATGTCTTTTCCCTTTCTGAGGGCCTGGCCTTGCTCGTCGTCGCTGTACTTGTGTGGTGAAGAAGTTCGGCAACAACAATCGACTCGGGTAGTGGACGGCCGGGTAGGCGGTCACTGAGGAAATCAATTAGGTCATCGGTATCTATCGAATATCCCGGCATGGAAATCACATACGAAACGAGAGCCGCCTCGCCGACCGCATTCTTCTTCACCACAGTGACCGCTTCTTCTACCGCTCGGTGTGCAACCAACGCCTCATCGATCTCCCCTAGGTCGATCCGCGCCCCGCGAACCTTGACCTGAAAGTCGTCAACACGACCGAGATATTCGATCGAACCGTCGGACGTCCAGCGAGTGAAATTGCCGGTCCGGTACATTCGCTCGCCGATAGTGGCCGGATTCGCTACGAACCGCTCTGCGGTTGCGGAGACTTGACCGTGATAGCCCCGGGCTAGTTGAGTGCCCGCCAGGTACAACTCACCGGTGCTGCCGACGGGGACGGGTCTCAGTGTCGAATCGAGGATCAGCGCACTTGTCCCGCGTATCGGCTCACCGATCGCGAGGGTTGAACCCGGAGCGAGTGGAGCGCTGATCACACTCGCTGGCGCCTCGACCGGTCCATAACTCGCGGTGACTTTGCGACGTCCCCAGGCGTCGGTAGCCGCCCACTTCGAGATCAGTTCTGGTTGAATCGTAGCGCCGGGAGCGATGATTACCCTGAGGGTGTCCAAACCGCTTGGGTCAATGTATCGAAGCAGGGGCGGCTCCATCCATGCATGGGTAACCCGCCCGTCTCGAAGGATCTGTTGCAGTTTGTCGATCTTTCCAGGGAGGCCGGGGTGCGGCGCGACTATCATCCGTGCACTCGCACCAATGGCAAGCAGCATTTCCAGTACCGCGACATCGGAAACCGGAGATGCGTGGAGTAATACCCGCGAATCGACGGTGGTCTCGTACCGCTGACACAGCTCGTAGCTGAGGTTCACCAGCGCGTCGTGTGTAAGTACGACACCCCGAGGCGGGCCCAATGAGCCAGATGGATACAGCACGCATGCGGCGTTGCTCGCTCGAACCGGCACCTGCTCATTACTGAGTGCACCCGATGACATCGACGCCATTAGGTCCACCACGGAGAGGTCATCGATAATCAGCCATTCGACTGAATCAGGTAGCAATTCCCGCGCCGCAGCTATCGTCACACCAGCTGACACACCAGAATCAGACAGTAGGTACGCGATCTCTTCGTCTGTATACATCACATCGACAGGTACGGTTGCAGAGCCGGCCCGCCATACAGCCCAGTTTGCAATTACGAAGTCCACCGAGGGCGGGATTGCGACAGCCACGCGATGCTCAGCTCCACACCCCCGCTCGACCAGCAGCCGCGCCAGGTGATATGCGCGTTCATCCAGCTGGGAGTGCAGCAGTTCGACTACCCCATCCGATACCGCGATACCGTTCGGGTTGAGACTAACCGCCTCTTGGAGCAGTCCCGGTAGCGTACTTTCGCGCTGTGGCGCGCCGACCCCGTTTTCGCGGACTCCGGAAGTACTGGCACTGCCACTTGTGTCCACTGTAAGGATCGAAGTGTCCCGTCTACGGAGTGCCCGCTCCCGTTGGATCGCAAGATCGGCTTCGGAGGTAGCCAAGATCTTCTCGATTGCCGGCGAAACCGGCTTGTTGGCTCGATCGGCAAGTTTCTTGGCCAGCTCGGCGGAGCGCTTCGCGGCTCTGGCATAGCGCTCGGGGCTTAGGCTGTCGATCTGTTCGCGCAACGCCTTCATTGGGGAACCTCCCTGGTGTTACGCCAAGTGTGCACAGTTTCGCTTCGACGTGCATGTCTCAAGTGGTTAGGTGCTGCGGTCAGTCGTGGCAAGTTCCTCGCCGACGACCTGTGCAAACTCGCGGATCGCGTCCCGCAAGGTTGCATCGCCGTAGGTCTCGGCGTCATCGGCGAGACGGTCCGTGAGCTCAAGAACGACTTCGATAGGAAACAGCCGAGCCTGCGAGTCCGCAGTCGGCATAGTCCGATCGACCAGCCAGGTAAATCGAGTCCAGCAGCGCTCAAGCGCCTTCGTTTCCTCGACGTCGCTTCTCTCATCCTCATGGTGAGTGTCACTCTGCTTGAGCGTCTCGCGGGTGCCCGTGAGTGTCCGCTTGCTCGCGAGATGCTGACCAAATAGCGCGAGAGCGCCTCCGGCCAGCGCCGCCGCGCCTCCGAAACCCGGTGAGTAGAAGAAGCTCTTGAAAGTCAGCTCCGCAGCATTCGAAGCCTGCTGAGCAGTGATCAGCATCAAGTCCACAGAACATCATGATTCACGAGCCGTGGGGCAAAGACGAACGAATCCTGTCGCCTGCCATGAGCATGGGATCGTCCTGGCCTGATTTCTGCCACTCTCAGAGTCCGCCCAGGCTGCGGGGTTGCAGCGCAGCGACGGTGTCGAGGCCCTCGACGACGGGCTGATCGGCGCGGTGATCGAGGCGGTGCGCCCGGCCCGACCGAACGGGCACGGTTCCGCCTGGGACGGCTGCTGGGTTCGAGGACCAGATCAGGTCAAGTCCCGTGAGGTGGTGTACGACGTCGTCGCGTGATTTGTGAGTGTGTTGCTAGCGGACATGCCAACCTCCCTGTAGGCAGACACGTTCTTCCCTGCTGACGGACAGTTGATCTCCCTGTCCGTGACCGTGGGACCGGCGGTGTGTCGGTCCTGAACCAGACGCCCCTGACGGGGTTTTGCTCGAGGTCTTCGACCACCACCGAGCGACTCCCACCGGAGGGACGCATGAAGAAGTCTGACAGGGACATCATGGAAATTCTCGAGGCCTACGACGCCACCGGCAACGCGCACTCGGCCGCGCAGCTCGCCGGGGTGGATCCGAAAACCGTCCGACGCTACGTCGCCGCCCGGGACGCCGGTATGCCGGTGACCGGCCCGGCGCGGCGGCCGCGCATCATCGACGACTACCTCCCCAAGATCGAGGAGTGGGTCGAACGCAGCAAGGGCCGGGTCCGCGCCGACATCGTCCACGAACGACTCGTCGAGCTCGGCTTCGACGGCACCGAACGCACCACCCGCCGGGCCGTGGCGCAGGCGAAGACGGCGTGGCGGGCCGGACACCGGCGCACCTACCGGCCGTGGCTCACCGAACCCGGGTTGTGGATGCAGTTCGACTGGGGCGCCGGCCCGAAGGTGCCCGGACCGGGCGGGATCGTGCGCTCGACGCTACTGTTCTGCGCCTGGCTGGCACCCGGTCCCCGCGCATCCGTCCCAGCACGACCACCGGCAGATCGACGAGGGTGAACGCCAGCCGGGGCAGGTCGTAGCCGGCGTCGAAGATCAGAGGGCGCGATCGTGTTGGCCGTCGATGTCAGTGCCTGGCTGCGCCCGGACGCCCCGACGAGTCCGCAGCGGTCGTTCTGCCACGTCTACGGCCGCGGCAAGGGACAGGCGCAACTGATCCCCGGCTGGCAGTACTCGTTCGTCGCCGCGCTCGAACCGGGCCGCACCTCGTGGACGGCGGTGCTCGACGCGGTGCGCCTGCACCCCGACGACGACCCGACCGCCGTGACCGCCACCCAGATCCGGAACGTCGTCGGACGTTTGCGGGCGGCCGGCCACCACCGAGACGACGACCCGGACATCCTGTGAGAGGATACATACCGTCTGTATCACTTGGGGGATTTGCACTTGCAGGAATGCCAGCGCCCCGCCCGCCGCCGTGCCCGGTGAACGCCGTTTAGCAAGAACGCACTGGTGACGCGGTAGTCCTCGGAGTCGGCAACCTCACCTCGCCCGCTATTCGTCCAGTCCAGAACCGCCCCGCGTAGTTCCTCATGGCTGAAGCTGAAGCTGAAGCCGAAGCCGAAGCTGATGGCGGGAGGAGCCGGGTGGGATGTGATTGGACTTCCCGGCTTGAGTCGTTACTTTTGGTATACGGTGCTTCCTGCTTCGGGGCGGGTGGTACTGACCAACTTCGCGAAGCAATGCTCGGGACCCAAGCCGTTCTCTCGGCACCATCTGTTCGCATCTTCCCCGGTCACAAAGGTGATGCCAACTATGGTGACCCACCAGTTTCCCTCAGTGAACGTGCTCCAGTCACCGGTCCACACGAGCGTCGCTTGCGGAAAGCGAAGTCGAAGCGCCATGTGCTCACGAAGGATTTCGGAGTCGGTCCACGATATGCCCTCGGCGAACAGTCCTGGTCGTTTCGAGCTTATTTGCGGCACCCACCGGTCGACAAGGTTCCGCCGGATGTCTTGACGGTCGGTGTCGGCGATGGACCGCAAACCCTCTCGTGCGGCAGCGTCGGAGCGCCGTCCTTCCGGCGAGGAGGCCGCCGCTTGATCGATGATGCGGGAATCTCCGGCCACGACAATGCCATTGACTGCATGCGAAGCACCGTCGGCCAGCGTGGTCACTGAGAGTGACGACACGGCAATGTCCTCCGGTACCTGCCAATAGCTACCTGGCAAGAACCTGAACTGCGTTTGAACACTTCCTCCGTCAGGAGGCAGGGCGAGGGGCGTCTGCGAAAGGTCGAACGCGGCGGCCGCCACATCTGAACCGTTCTCGGTAACCGCAAGAAGGAAAGAGTCATTTGACAGTACGTCGCCCTCCGCACATGAAGCGGTCAGCTGCAGCGTGAGAATAAGTCCAGTGTCGTCGGTTCGAGTTCGGACCACTTTGGCCACAGGATCGTTCGAGCATGGACCCACAGCCGCGGTTATAGGGGGATTTGGGGCATCCCCTCCACTGCTGTTTGCGGTCGACTCGGCCACCGGACTTCGCCCGTATTGGTAAGCGACAAGTGCGGTCAGAATAACAGCCAAGATGAGAAGCCCAACAAGGGCAAGTCGGCGCTTGGTGGCTTGTGATCGTTGCGTGCGTGGAGCTGGTATCTCCTCTTCGACCCGAGGTGGCCACCCGCGCTCTGCGGCTTGCAAGTGCTGCATGCGTGGAGTTGATATCTCCGCCTTTAAACGCGGTGCTTCCCCGGTCGTGGAAGGGGGTGCTGACCTACCGCCTTCTAACTTTGCGATGCTGTGAGGCTCGCCGGGAGTGGCGAACTGATGGTGGGTGTAGGTGGCCAAGGCCCATGCATCAGCAGCGAGTGCTTGCGCGGACGGCGTCGGCTGGGCGGGGTACCTTTGGCAGAGCACCGCAGTATCCTCGACTGCATCCAATTCGTAGCGGCCGAACGATCGAGTACGCACCTCGTCGGGAACACATTCGTCCTTGTCGAGCGGGGTCATCAACCCGAACGATTCCGAGTTGTATGGACTAAAGAACACGGCGAGGGTTGGTCCGGCAGCCACGGCGACGTCGGTCGTGAAGACGCCGTTTCCTACTGAGGCCCATCCATCGTCGACCAGGTCGGCCGCCAGCTGCAATGGCACTGCCAAATCGTCGGCCGGTCGTTGTTCGGCGAACGCAGCCAGCTCCCACAACGGCACAACATGCGCGCTGGCCAGGATGCTGGCCACCTCCGCCGGCATTCTCGCGCCGACCGTTCCGATGCCCCACCGCGTCGGCGGGGGCAACGCCGACATCGGCATAAGCACGTCATGCATAAAGTCGCCGCCACTTGCCGCGAAGTAGGCGATCACCGAACCCTGCGGACCCTCGAAACCGATCCATGGACGGTCGTCATGGCCCGCCAGGAAACCGATTCCGTGGGGCCGGACTACCGTATCTCCGAATATCGGGGCATCCTGAAGTAGCAGCCGGGCGAGCTGCTCCAACGACAGATTCCCAAACGACAGGATTGTTATCCCGCACGCCTTGAACAGGTCGTAGGCCAGCTGCATCGGGTTGTTCTCGTCAAGACCCGGATCCGGCAACCTGGCCGTGGCATCGCCGGAAGGGGGTGTCGCTCCGGCCGCACCGATGATCCTCGCCATGTGCGTTGGATCTTTGGTGTCCCGATCGAAAAAGCCCTTGCGGACCGCGTCGGCCAACAGCTCAGGAATCCGGTCGGTCATAAGTTGCGCCAGTTTGTCGTTGGCCACCGCTCCGAAGGCACCGCAGGTGCTGAGGTAGTCCGACAGCAGCGCTGAGCTGTAATCGGACCGACTTAGTACAATCTGGAGATCTGACCAACTCAAGTCATAAGGCTTCGAGCAGAAGTCCTCCTTGAGCACCGCCTCGGTGACCTCCTGCGCCCGCCGCCGCATCGCGGCGACATCCACATCGTCTTCACTGCGGCCTGCCAGCTTCAATGCCGAAGCGACCAACTCGCCGTATTCCGGAACACGATGGTCCATGTGTCGGCGCCAATTCGCGGCCACGATCGGATGGCTTCTGAGCTTTTCTTGACGACTCGGACCGAATATGCCCATCCGGAACCCTCCCTCCGCATTCGTCGCAGCGGGGCCCCGCCGGCGGGACGATTCCATACCTCGACTCGTTGTTTCTTATCGCGCGGCGACGAGTAATCCGTTTATTGAAATATATTTTTTAGAAGACGTCTTATGGTTGCATCTTCCGGTGCTGTCGCTGTTGCGTTTCACTCACGGAAACGCGCGAATCGAGGTCATCCGATGCTGAATGATTTGCGAGTGGAGGTAAGCGCAACCCGCCTCAAACAGCTAATACGCATTAGGTGCTCTATTTCTTCCAGTAGCCACCACATTTGGGGCATACTTGTCCGGTATTCCTGCATACGCTACAAGTTCCGCCGGAACGATTGGGGCTTCCTTTGCAGGCCTGGCAGGTTAATAGTGGGACGAAGTGCTTCTCGCATTGCAACATTATCTAGTTTCCTTCCCAAAATTCACTTCTTGAACTCAAAGGTTGCTTTCACCTGACCGGTGAGCCGACTGGCTGAATTGATCATCTGAGGCATACTCGTAATAGTGCTTTGACTCCATGATGAGCTCGGCGATCAATCAACCTTTGGTGGTCGGAAGATCTACATAGGTAGGTGTGGTGTGCCGACTTCGGGCGGTCTGCTCGCTAGCTCGACTAGCCCGTTCGGTTTCGACTGTGCAAGGACTGTGCAAGTTTGCCGGTAGGCTGCTTCGGTGGTAGTCATCTGAACCTCGACCCGTTACCGTGTCCCGATACTTTGGCGTGTGATGGTGTCCGATGCCGTCGGTTGACCGGCCGCACGTCCCACCGCACCTCACTGCGTGGCACGTAATAACGACCACGCTCTCCGTTCGCGCTTCACGGGATCGTCCCCCGGCGCCGATCTCCGAACAGTTCTCATTATCGCAGGATAGAAACCTGACTGGTCGGATTTGCGGAATTCTTGCGGCTAGCTAGGCCGGAAGCTCTGCCAGCGCCGTCCCGACCTGAACGATCGGCGATCACTTCCCTGTGTACGGTGCATGAGGTTTTCTCGTGTGCCATGAACGGGCTGGTACGTGAATCTGAGGTGACCGGCAGGGCGAAGCCACCCGGCGCAGCCGGGTCGGGGGATTTGGTCCGGCGTTCGAGGGGTGCGCAACTCGTCCACGAGTGCATCCGCGTCGACCTGGCTGCGTGCCATGTTCACTACGAGGGCATTGTCGGGCAATTTCGCCAGAACGGAGCCACGGCATCTCCCGTTCGGCCGTTACGTCCAATTATGTTGCATCGAAGGATAATTGGTGGATAATCGTGCTTATCTATCATCTCAGCCTGGATCTGGCAGGCGGTGCACCTGCGTCCCGGCTCGATGGGGCGTCGACAGACGCGGACCCGCAGTCCTGATCGTCCAGCGAGCCGAAACGAACATCCCGCCAGAACTCGCGCAGCGGAGTCGGCGAGGCGTGCTGATCCCGCTCCCGTAGCGCTGCTACGTACCAGGCCGCGCCGACGTCCTGCTCGAGGACTTGCGCACCGTGCTGGACGGCCTGTAGTCGCTCTCGAGGTGTCCACTGAGGACTGCTACTACCGGAAGCGATGGTAGAGATGACGATCGACGAGCCGGTTACGGCCGCAGAGAACAAGCAGCGGCCTGCCGGTACCGTGTTCCAGGCACAGCCTGTGGACCGGTGCGGTAATCAGGCTCTTCCGGAAATGGAGTGCGCTTGAAGGCGAAGTGAGGTGTTCGGTGCCGTCGGTGTCGTTGACGTAAGGCGGGCCCCAGGTGGCAGATGATGAAGGTTCCTACACCGAATCGTCATCCACACCCGGGAGCCCTGTGTCCGAGCCTACTTGCCTGGCCGCCTCGATCGTCGCCGACACGATCATGCGCACGATCGAACTCGGTGTGACGATCACCGACGCCGCCCTCGACGACGAGGTCACCGTGGTGTTCTGCGATCTGCTGGTCGACGGACCCGGCCGGTGCCCGGGCTGCAGCCAGGCAGGGACGTACCGGGACACGATCGTGCGCACCGTGACGGATCTGCCGGTGGTCGGCCACCCGCTCCAGTTGCGGGTGCGGGTGCCCCGCTACCGGTGCGAGAGCGCCTCGTGTGAGCGGGAGGTGTTCGGCGCACAACACCGATCGTCTGGCTCGTCCCGGCGGGTCGACCACCCGACGCTGTGCCCGGCACATCCTGCGCCGGTTGATGATCGACCGCACTTCGGTGGCCGCGATCGCCCGCGAGCTCGGCCTGTCGTGGGACACGGTCAACGCGATCGCCGTCGAGGCCACCACCGGGCTGCTCGCCGCCGATCCCGCCCGGCTCGATTCGGTGCGGGTGATCGGGGTCGACGAGCACCGATGGGCGCACACCCGCCGGGCGGCCGGCGACGGGTATGTCACCGTGATCGTGGACCTGACGCCGGTGTTCGACGGCACCGGGCCGGCCCGTCTGCTCGATCTGGTGGCAGGCCGGTCCTCGGCGGTGCTCGCGACCTGGCTCGACCGGCAGAGCGCCGCGTTCCGGGACCGGATCGAGGTGGTCGCCATGGACGGGTTCGGCGGCTACAAACATGCCGCGACCAGCCACGTTCCCGATGCGGTGACGGTGATGGACCCGTTCCACGTTGTCGCCCTCGCCGGTGCCAAGCTGGATCTGTGCCGTCAGCGCATCCAGCAGCACACCTGTGGGCACCGCGGCCGTGCGGGCGATCCGCTCTACGGCGTCCGCCGCGCCGCCCGCACCCGGCAGGAGTTGCTCAGCGACCGGCAACGCCGCCGCCTCGAGTCGGTGTTCGCCGAGGATCGGCATCTGCCGTTCGCGGTGACGTGGCGGGTCTACCAGGACGTCATCGACGCCTACGCCGACCACGACCGTCGGCGTGGCAAGAAGCGGTTGATCCGGGTCATCGACGCGATCCGCTCCGGTGTCCCGGACGGTCTCGAGGAACTCGCCCAACTCGGGCGAACCTTGCACCGGAGACGTGCCGATGTGCTGGCCTACTTCGAGTACCGGGCCTCGAACGGACCCACCGAGGCGATCAACGGCCGGCTCGAAGCACTGCGCCGACACGCTCTCGGATTCCGCAACTTACTGCACTACCGAATCCGGTCACTGCTGCACTGCGGCAACCTCACCCACGCGATCGATGCACTCTAGATCCGGAACAGCCGGTAATCACCACCTGCCACGCCGCTTCGATCACCTGTCGTCGACAACTTCGACCATGACCGAAGACGGACCCTCGTTTTCCGAGGTCGTCGATGGTATGTGGGATGAGGGGTGGGAGTGTCAGCTTTCCGGTGGATCCGGTTCTGGCGCATCGGTTTAGTTCTCACTCGGGGTGATCCGGCCCTCGAACGTGATAGCGAAAGCGTTCAGTGCCGGCTTCCACCTCGTTGCCCATCGTGCTCTTCCCTTCCCTGTCGGGTCCAGGGCCCGGGTCGCCAAATACAGACACTTCAACGCGGCTTGCTCATTGGGGAAATGTCCGCGGGCCCGGGTCGCCCGGCGGTATCGCGCGTTGATGCTCTCGATCGCGTTGGTGCTGCAGATGACGCGTCTGATCTCGGGGTCGTAATCGAGGAACGGTACGAATTCGCTCCAGGCGCTGCGCCACAACCGGATGATCGTCGGGTATCGCGAGCTCCATTTCGCGGCGAACTCGTCGAACCGCTCGCCGGCCGCGGCCTCGTTGGCTGCGGTGTAGATCGGCCGCAGATCGCGGCTCATCTCATCCCAGTATCTGCGTGACGCGTAGCGGAAGGTGTTGCGCAGCAGATGGATCACACACGTCTGGACGATCGCCTGCTCCCACACGGTG
Organism: Rhodococcus sp. GXMU-t2271; assembly: GCF_041414735.1. Taxonomy (NCBI): domain Bacteria; kingdom Bacillati; phylum Actinomycetota; class Actinomycetes; order Mycobacteriales; family Nocardiaceae; genus Rhodococcus; species Rhodococcus sp. GXMU-t2271. The sequence goes on along the minus strand of NZ_JAUIZP010000059.1, from coordinate 111,892 downwards.
GTGATGGCCTCAGGCAAGCCTTTGAGTCCGTCACACACCACGATGCACACGTCACCGGTGCCGCGGTTCTTGATCTCGGTCAGGACGGCGAGCCAGAACTTTGCGCCCTCGCCGCCGTCGCCGGCCCACAACCCCAGGATGTCGCGGTGCCCGTCCACGGTCACGCCGATCGCGACGTAGACGGGCCGATTGGTGACCTGCCCGTCGCGAATTTTGACGTGGATGGCGTCGATGAAGAGCACCGGATACACCGGGTCGAGCGGCCGGGCCGACCATTCGGCCATTTCGGCGAGCACCTTGTCGGTGATCTTGCTGATCGTCTCCTTCGACACCGTGGCGCCGTAGACGTCGTCGAAGTGGGCGGCGATCTCACCGGTGGTCAGACCCTTCGCCGACAGCGACAAGATGATCTCGTCGACCCCGGTCAGGCGCCGCTGACGTTTCTTGACGATCTGGGGGTCGAACGAGGCATCAGTGTCTCGCGGGACTTGGATCTGCACCGGGCCGATCTCGGTCAGCACGGTCTTGGTGCGCCGGCCGTTGCGGGAATTCCCGCTGTTGCGGCCTTCGACCTGGTGTTTCTCGTAGCCGAGGTGCTCGTCCATTTCCGCTTCGAGGGCGGTTTCGAGCACGGTGGCGGTGAGTTGGTTGAGTAGTCCGTTCGGGCCGACCAGCTCGACGCCGTCGGCTTTGGCCTGGGCGAGCAGTTGTTGCGCCAGCTGTTGGGGATCGATCTTCGGCTGATCCATGGGATCGAGTGTTTCGGTCATGATCGTGCCTTCTCGCCAAGCAAGCTCGGCGTGTCGGCCAGAACCAGATCAACCTTTATTCCGACAGTCCCTGAGGGTCAGAGCCCGGGTATCCGGGGCAACTCCGGTAGGGGGAGCGGCGGCGGAGGCGGGGGAAGTGTCGGCAGCTGGAACTGTGGCAGACCGGGTACGAGCGGGGCCGGTTCCGGCGGGGGTGCCGGAGCCGATGCGTCGGCGGGCGCGCTGTTCTGCGTCTGCGGGGTGAAGGGTGCCTGAGTCGCGCTCTGGGTTTGCGGCTGGTCCGCGGTACGACCCTGGCCGGGGGCCGGGGGCTGCGTGCCGGCCACCGGTGGGGTGCTTTCCGGAGGCGGAGCTACCGCCGGGATCTTCATGGGCTGTGGCAACACTGCTTGCCGCGCCGGTGCCTGCGTGTTCTCTTGCGTGACGGTGGGGTGTGCGTCGGAACCCTGCAGCAACGCGGCGCCGAGGCCGATCGCAGCGACGGCGGTGACGACACTGCCGGCGAGAAGAAGGCCCCGACGCTTCCGCGACGGTGGGGTGGTGTCGACGGTGTGCCGGGTGTCGACGGTGTCGCTCGTCTCGTGTGGCGCGGGTACCTCGGTCGGGAACACGGCCGCGCCGGTTGCCGGGCGGGCCAGCAGCGCCGCACCCTCCGCCGCGACGAGCTCGGGCTGTGCGGGCACGATCACCGGAAGCTCGAGCCACGACTCCATCACGGACGTGACCAGCGGAATGTTCGCGCCGCCGCCGATGAGAACCGCGGCGTCGGGGGTGCGTCCCGAGCGGCGGATGACCTCACGGGTGAGGCGGGCCGACGCCTTCACAGGGCTGTCGATGAGCGAATCGAAGTTGTCCTGGGAGAGCAGCAGCAGGCCACCGTCGCCCGGCATGCACACCGCGCCCTTGGTGGACAGCTGCTCCTTCGCGTCGCGGCACCTGGCGGCGAGGGCGAGCTGTGCTGCGGTGTCGTCGGGCTGGGTGAAGCGGTGCAGTGCGAGGTGGTGGTCGTAGATCAGCCGGTCGACGAGGTCGCCGCTGATCTGGTCCGAGCGTGCGGTGCTCAGCACGATCCCGGTGGTGCGGTCGACGACGGTGACGGTGAGACCGGAACTGCCGAGGTCGTAGAACACGAGCGTCTCGTGGTCGCCGAGCTCCCCGGACGTCTCCAGCATCTCGAGCGCGGCCGTCACTTCGGGCACCAGGTGGAAGTTGCCGATCTCCAGTCGGGTCATCGCGGCCTGGACGGCACCGGCCTGCGCCTGGTTCCGGTACGCGACGCCGATGGCGTCTACCTCGTCGATCTCGTCGGTTTCGGTGAGCACCGTTTCGAGGGATTCGGCGGTCGGGTCCCCCGGCCGTTCGAGCGTCGCGGTCACCGACCGTGACCGGAAGATCGGGCCGTGGGGGCTCTCGGCGTCGCGGCATGCGAAGCGCACAGCGCTGGCCCCGACCGACACACCGAGAACTGACGTCATGACGCCGACTATAACGGTTCGGTCACGGGTCGCGCGAGGTGCCGACCCGGCCGGATCAGCCCGCGACGTCGTGCAGATGGTGCTCGACGTCGTGCAGCAGATACCGGCACAACTGCGTGATGGTGAACCTGCGGCCGTCACTGCGCAGGCCGTCGCGCTCCCAGTCCTCGACGCCCTCGACGATCTCCGCGGTCTCGTCGGTGCGCGCCGCGATCTGCCGGGCGACCTCGGCGGGATCTGCTGCCCAGAACCGCCGACGGATCGCCTCGGCCTCACCGTCGTAATCGGCGAACACCGGGGTGTCCTCGTTGATCATCGCCCGCACTCGTTGTCCGAGGACGGAGATGAGGTCACGCGAGTGGCAGGCATACTCGAGCGTCGACCACACCGTCGGAGCGGGACGCTCGGCGACGTCCGGCCGTCGCAGCACGGCCTGCCAGCGGGGCACGCCCGCTCGCAATCGTGCACCGGTCGTGGCCGGATCGTGCAGCGCGTACCCGCACTCGGGGCACCCTCCGTCGAGCACGAAGGTCCAGTCGCGAGTGTCGGGCGTAGCGGGTTCGGGCGCGATGTCCATGGCACCCATGGTGCCGCCGTACGGGCTCCTCCGGATCCGGATCGATCGGGTCGCCTCGGTATCGCTGTAGCGGCCTTACCGGGCGACCTCGCGGCGGTCGTCGGCGAGCCGTCGCGTGCGGCCCGCCCGGTCGAGTTGGTCGAGCAGCGGGAGCACCACCCGGCGAGTCGTCTGCAGCCGCTCGCGCGCGGCACTGGTCGTGAACGGCTGTTCGAGCTCCCGGAGCCGTGCGACGGCTGCGTCGCCGGCGTCGGGGAGCAGGACGATCCCCGGGGCGACCCGCCACAGCTGCCCGCTGCGATGCGCTGCTCCCAGAGCGCGGTCGTCGAGACCGAGTTCGCGAAGCCGATCGGCGGTCGGGGCGACGAACGGAGCGGCCAGCAGGTCGCGGCGCACCGCGTCGACGGCCTTCCGGACATCGCTCGGCAGCACGTCGGCGCCGGGTCCGACGACCCGGCCTCCGACGACCCGCAGCGGCGGGCGCACCAGCGCTCGGACCAGGTCGGGGGCCGGGAGTCGCAGCTGCGAGGCCAGAACGGTCAACGGGACGGCCGGATCCAGCGGGTGTGCGCGGGCATGCTCTTCGACGAGTGCGGGCAGCCGGTCGGCGACCGCTTTCGCGAAGGCGGGTGCGACGAGCCACGGCCCGACCACCAGGTGGTCGCCCTCCTGGCGAGGAATGCCCAGCTGACGTAGCCGATCCTGGTGCAGGAGTCCGCGGCGGCCGAGCTCGTCGGCCAGGTGTGGAGTGCCGTCGGCGCCCGCGAGTCGGCGGGCGCGGCGTGCCGCGGCACCGCGGCGCCGCAGGCGGGGCGGGTCCGGATCGAGTACGTCGGCCCGCCAGATCATCCGGCGGCCCGGGTCGCGCAGCAGGGCACGGTCACCGATTCGGAGTGGCAACGGCCGGTCGAGGGTGAGTCTGACGAGATCGTCTCCGAGTGGGCGGCAGCGGACACCGACGTCCGCGGCCCCGACGTGCAGCACGGGGCTGACAGGGGGCCGGTCCGAGCCCGTGATGCGCACGTCCACGACGGAAGTGTGATGCCACGCGCCGGGGGTCACGAGCACACGGCCGCGGGCCAGGTCGTCGATTCGGCCGGTGACATTGAGAGCGACCCTGGCCACGCCGCTCACCGCCTCCCGGTCGCGCCCGAGTGCCTGAACCCCGCGCACCCGCAGCGGTGTGTCGCCGAGAGCGAGGGTGTCGCCGACCCGGACCGTCCCGGCGGGAAGCGTTCCGGTGACGACGGTCCCGGCTCCGCGCACGGTGAACCGGCGGTCCACCCAGAGCCGGACATCGGCGTCCGGGTCCGGGTCCGGCAGAGCAGCGACCGTCGTCGCCAGAGCGGCGCGGAGGTCGTCGAGGCCCTCTCCGGTGTGGCCGCTCACGGCGACGACGGGAGCTCCCACCAGACCGGTGCGAGCGACCTCCGCGGCGGCCCGCGCGGCGGCGGGACCCGGATCGGCGAGGTCGGCGCGGGTCACCGCGACGACCGCGTGCCGCACACCCAGGGCGTCGAGCGCGGCGAGGTGCTCGGCTGCCTGGGGCATCCACGGGTCGTCGGCGGCCACCACGAACAGGGCGGCCGGGACCGGGCCCACCCCGGCGAGCATGGTGGTCAGGAACCGCTCGTGTCCGGGGACGTCGACGAAGGCGACCTCTCCCACCCCCGGCCAGGAGGTCCAGCAGTAGCCCAGCTCGATGGTCAGCCCCCGCCGCTGTTCCTCGGCCAGCCGATCGGGGTCGGCCCCGGTCAGCGCTTTCACCAGCGTGGACTTGCCGTGGTCGACGTGCCCCGCGGTCGCGACGACGTGCATCAACGCTCCTCGAGCTCGGCGGCACGTCGTACGGCATCGACCAGGTGGTCGTCCTCCTCGGGAGCGACCGTCAGCAGGTCGAGCAGCAGCCGGCCACGCTCGAGGCGGCCGACGACGGGGGGCTCGCCCCGGCGCAGCGGACCGGAGAGGCGCTCGGGCAGCGCGATCGCGATGCTGGGCAGGGCCACGTCCGGGGCTCCGCCGCCGCCCACCACGCCTTCGGAATCGACCACCTCCGGCTCCGTTTCGGCCGGGAGCGCCGCGCAGATCGTCCGGGCCCGGTGCCGAAGGTCGTCCGGCCGGCGGGCCAGCGCAGCCGGTACGGGAGGCGTCGGTCCGGTCAGCGTGGCCTCGAGCGCCGCCAGGGTGAGCTTGTCGACGCGCAGCGCACGGGCGAACGGGTCGCGTCGCAGCCGCTCCACCAGTCCGGCCTCGCCGAGCAGCAGCCCGGACTGCGGGCCCCCCAGCAGCTTGTCGCCCGAGGCGGTCACGAGGTCGGCTCCGGCGCGCAGCACGCTGGTGGCGTCGGGCTCGTTCGGCAGGCGCGGATGAGGGGCCAGCAGTCCCGACCCGATGTCGGCCACGACGGGAACGCCCAGTCCCGTCAGCTCCCGGACCGACACCGACGACGTGAAGCCGCTGACCGTGAAGTTGGAGGGATGCACTTTGAGAACGAAGGCGGTGTCGGAGTCGACCGCCGCGGCATAGTCGCTCAGGCGCACCCGGTTGGTCGTACCGACCTCCCGCAACCTGGCGCCCACCGACTCCAGCAACTCCGGGATCCGGAAGCCGTCGCCGATCTCGACCAGCTCGCCCCGCGCGATCACGACCGAGCGGCCGCCGCGGGCGAGCACCCGGGTGACCAGTGCGAGGGCGGCGGCGCCGTTGTTGACCACGTGGACGGCGCCGGCGTCGGGCACCTGCGCGGCGAGTGCCTCGAGAGCGCCGCGCCCGCGCCGGCCGCGCCTGCCGGTGGCCAGATCGAGCTCGACGTCGGTCGCGCCGGCCGCCGTGCTCACGGCGTCCACCGCGGCGCGAGAAAGCGGGGCGCGTCCGAGGTTGGTGTGCACCACCACGCCGGTCGCGTTGACCACGCGGCGCAGGGTGGTCGCGCCGGCCGGCAGCAAGGCGACCGCGTGGTCGACGACGGCGGCCGGCTCGATCTCGCCGTCGCGGCACCGCTGCTGGGCCGCGACCACCGCTTCCTTGACCAGACGGGTACCGAGCCGGTCGACGGCCGCACGCAGGCGCGGCTCCGCCAGGACCTGGTCGGTGCGGGGGATTCCCCGCCTCGGATCCGGCACGCGCCTCCTCATCCCACGGCTGACGGAAGAACTGGCGGAGGCGGACGGGAATCGAACCCGCCTGGCCCAGCTACTGGGCCACAACGGTTTTGAAGACCGCGTCCGTCACCAGACGAGAACCGCCTCCGCGCTCACCTTAACCGGAAGTCGAACCCGGGGTCGCAGTCGGCCGTATGTTGAGGCCATGACCGCACACGTCGACCTGCCCGAGGGCACCTTCCGGCTCACCCAGTTCGCCGCCGGTGGCGGCTGCGCCTGCAAGGTCCCGCCGGGTGAGCTCGAGCGAGTGCTCGGTGGCCTACCGGGAGGCCGCGCGACCGGCGACCTGTTGGTCGGTGTGGAGAACGGTGACGACGGCGCCGCGGTCCGGATCGACCCGGCGCCCGACGGGAGCGGCCGGGCGGTGATCGTGACTGCCGACTTCTTCACCCCGGTCGTCGACGACCCCTACGACTGGGGACGAATCGCCGCCACCAACGCCATGTCCGACGTCTACGCGATGGGGGGCACGCCGATAGTTGCGGTCAACCTGCTCGGCTGGCCGCGGGAGATCGTCCCCTTCGAACTGGCCGCCGAGGTGATGCGGGGCGGTGCCGACGCGTGCGCCGAGGCCGGCGCTCACCTCGCCGGCGGACACAGCATCGACGACCGCGAGCCGAAGTACGGGCTCGCGGTCACCGGGCTGGGGGACCCGGATCGGTTGCTGCGCAACGACGCTGCCGAGCCGGGCCTGCCGCTCACCCTCACCAAGCCGCTCGGTCTCGGCATCCTCAACAACCGCCACAAGGCCACTGGCGAGCGGTTCGGCGAGGCGGTCGCGGTGATGACGACCCTCAACCGCGACGCGGCACAGCTCGCCCACGCGGGCGGGGTCCGTGCCGCCACCGACGTGACGGGCTTCGGCCTGCTCGGGCACCTGATGAAGATGATGCGGGCCAGCGGCACGACTGCCGTCCTCGACGCCGCGAGCGTGCCGTATGTCGGCGGGGCGAGGGAATCGCTCGCCGAGGGGTTCGTGCCGGGCGGGAGTCGCCGCAACCTCGAGTGGGTTCGCGAGGAGGTGGATGCCGACATGGACGAGGACGAACTGCTCCTGCTCGCCGACGCGCAGACGTCCGGCGGCCTGTTGGTCGTCGGGGAATTGCCCGGTCATCCCGTCATCGGCGAAGTGGTTCCCGCGGGCGAGCACGCGATCCGGGTGCGCTGACCCCACGGCCGGCGGACAGGCCGCACACCTGCACGGGATCCCGAATACTCGGCACGAAGTGTGGGTAGACGGTAACTTCGAGAACGAGCGCGCAGGAGAGGAGGACCGATGGCGGAGAAGGACTCGTCCCTCCCGTGGCCCGTCCTGCGCCAGTTCCTCGGTAAGGATCTGCTCGGGCGCGGCAAGGCGGCGCGGTCGCGACGTACCGACGAGATCGAACCGCGCACCTCGACCGCCGATCGGGTCGCGCGCAGTGTGTGTCCCTACTGCGCCGTCGGATGCGGACAGAAGATCTTCGTCAAGGACGAGCAGATCGTCCAGATCGAAGGGGATCCCGACAGCCCGGTGAATCGGGGGCGACTGTGTCCCAAGGGATCTGCGAGCAAGAATCTCGTCACCAGCGACCTGCGCGAGACCCGGGTCCGCTACCGCCGGCCCTACGGCACCGAATGGGAAGACCTCGACCTCGACACGGCCATGGAGATGGTCGTCGACCGCGTGCTGCAGACCCGGCACGACACCTGGCAAGAACTCGACGAGAAGGGTCGCCGCGTCCGGCGCACGATGGGCATCGCCAGCCTCGGCGGTGCCACGCTGGACAACGAGGAGAACTACCTCATCAAGAAGCTGTTCACGGCGATGGGGGCGATCCAGGTCGAGAACCAGGCCCGCATATGACACTCCGCCACCGTCCCCGGTCTGGGGACCAGCTTCGGGCGCGGCGGCGCCACCGGCTACACAGCCGATCTGGCCAACGCTGACTGCATCGTCATTCAGGGCTCCAACATGGCCGAGGCCCACCCGGTGGGCTTCCAGTGGGTCGTGGAGGCCCAGAAGCGGGGTGCCCGCGTCATCCACGTCGATCCGCGCTTCACCCGCACCAGCGCGGTGGCGGACACGCACGTGCCGATCCGGGTCGGCAGCGACATCGCCTTCCTCGGCGGCATCGTCAACTACGTACTGAGCAACGAGCTGGATTTCCGCGAGTACGTCGTCAACTACACCAACGCCCCGGTGCTCGTCAGCGACAAGTTCGTCGACACCGACGACCTCGACGGTCTCTTCTCGGGCTTCGATCCCGAGAAGCGGACCTACGACCCGACGAGCTGGCAGTACGACGTCGAGGACGAGCCGGGCGACCTGCACGAGTCCCAGGCCGACACCTCCGAGGATCACGCGAAGCACCGGGCGACCGCTGCAGGTATGCAGCACGAGGCGCACGGCATCCAGACTGCGGGCCACCCGAGGCGCGACGACACCCTGCAGCACCCCCGCTGCGTCTACCAGATCCTCAGGAGGCACTTCGCCCGCTACACCCCCGAGATGGTGGAGCAGGTGTGCGGCGTCTCGCAGGCGGATTTCCTCGACGTCTGCCGAGCGTGGACGGAGAACTCCGGTCGCGAGCGGACGACCGCGCTGGTCTACAGCGTGGGCTGGACCCAGCACAGCGTAGGTGTGCAGTACATCCGCACCGGCGCAATCCTGCAGCTGTTGCTCGGCAACATGGGCCGTCCGGGCGGCGGCATCATGGCGCTGCGCGGCCACGCGAGTATCCAGGGCTCCACCGACATTCCGACCCTGTACAACCTCCTTCCGGGTTACCTGCCGATGCCCAATCCCGACGAGCACGGGTCGCTCTCGGACTGGATCGACGCCGTCCGCAAGCCCGGGAGCAAGGGCTTCTGGTCGAAGGCCGACGCGTATGCGGTGAACCTGCTCAAGGCGTACTGGGGCGACGTGGCCACCGCGGACAACGACTTCTGCTACGACTACATGCCCAAGATCACCGGCGACCACGGCACCTACCGGTCGGTGCTCGACATGATCGACGGAAAGGTCAAGGGCTACTTCCTCCTCGGCCAGAACCCGGCGGTGGGGTCCGCCCACGGCCGGGCCCAGCGGCTCGGGATGGCGAATCTCGACTGGCTCGTGGTGCGCGATCTGTTCGAGATCGAGAGTGCGAGCTTCTGGAAGGACGCGCCGGAGGTCGAGACCGGGGAGATCGTGACCGAGGAGTGCGGCACCGAGGTGTTCCTGTTCCCGGCGGCCTCCTATGCGGAGAAGGAAGGCACCTTCACGCAGACCCAGCGGATGCTGCAGTGGCGCGAGAAGGCTGTCGAGCCGCCGGAGGACTGCCGGTCGGAGTTGTGGTTCTTCTACCATCTCGGGCGCATGATGCGGGAACGCCTGGCAGGGTCGACCGACGAGCGCGACCGTCCGCTGCTCGACCTGGCGTGGGATTATCCCGTGCACGGGGAGCACGACGAGCCCAGCGCCGAGGCGGTGCTGAGGGAGATCAACGGATACGACATCGCGACCCGACGGCCGCTGTCGTCGTTCACCGAGATGAAGGCCGACGGCTCCACGCTGGGTGGCTGCTGGATCTACTCCGGTGTGTATGCCGACGGGGTCAACCAGGCCGATCGCCGCAAGTCCCGCCACGAGCAGTCGCTCGTCGCTCCGGAGTGGGGCTGGGCGTGGCCGATGAACCGCCGCATCCTCTACAACCGGGCCTCCGCCGACCCCGAAGGCAGGCCGTGGAGCGAACGCAAGGCCTACGTGTGGTGGGACGCCGACACGCAGCAATGGACCGGCGAGGACGTGCCGGACTTCGAGAAGACGAAGCCGCCGAGCTACCGCTCGGCCGTGGGCTCCGAAGGTATCGAGGCCATCGAGGGCATCGATCCCTTCATCATGCAGGGCGACGGCAAGGGTGCGCTCTACGTGCCGCAGGGACTCGTCGACGGCCCGATGCCGACCCACTACGAACCCGTCGAGTCGCCGTTCCGCAATCCGTTCTACGGGCAGCAGGCCAACCCGACGCGTGTGGAATACCGGCGCGACGACAACCCGATGAACCCGGCACCGCCGGAGGAACACGTCGACGTCTTCCCCTTCGTCTTCACGACGAGCCGGCTCACCGAACATCACACCGCGGGCGGCATGAGTCGCTATCTCGAACACCTCGCCGAACTGCAACCCGAGATGTTCGTGGAGGTCTCTCCCGCCCTGGCCGCCGAGCGCGGACTCGAGCACATGGGCTGGTGCCACGTGATCACCGCACGTTCGGCGATCGAAGGCCGCGTGCTGGTGACCGACCGACTGCGACCGCTGAAGGTCGAGGGCCGGACCGTCCACCAGGTGTGGATGCCCTATCACTGGGGCAGCGGCGGCAAGGTGACGGGCGACTCGACCAACGATCTGATCGGGATCGCGCTGGACCCCAACGTGCTCATCCAGGAAAGCAAGGTCGGCACGTGCGATGTGCGTGCAGGACGCCGCCCGACCGGAGCGGCGCTCCGGGAGTACGTCGAGGGATACGCGCGCCGGGCCGGGGTAACCGACGGTGTCTACCCGCCCATCGTCACGGTCGCGAGCGACCCCATCGGCACCGTCTCGGACGGTGCGCGCACCCCGGAGGAGAACGAGTGACCGGCCGCAACAGTCTTTTCGGACCGCTCGATCCGGCACCCGACGCCGGTTACGAGGATTCGCCGGCGCGGAAGGGCTTCTTCACCGACACCAGCGTGTGCATCGGCTGCAAGGCCTGCGAGGTCGCCTGCAAGGAGTGGAACGACGTCCCCGAGAACCTCTTCGCGATGCTCGGCACGTCCTACGACAACAGCCATTCGCTCAACGCCAACCAGTGGCGTCACGTCGCCTTCATCGAGCGACCGGCCGAGAAGCAGGCATCGGTGTCGCTGGGGATGCCCACCGTCGGGGCGGGGGCCAGCGACCGCCCGGACGAGGAGAAGCCGGATTTCCAGTGGCTGATGTCCTCGGACGTCTGCAAGCACTGCACCCACGCCGCCTGCCTCGACGTGTGCCCCACCGGGTCGTTGTTCCGCAGCGAGTTCGGCACGGTGGTCGTGCAGGACGAGATCTGCAACGGCTGCGGTTACTGTGTGGCCGCCTGTCCGTACGGCGTCATCGACCGCCGCAAGGGACCGGACGGTGACCCGAAGGTCGGCATCGCCCAGAAGTGCACGCTGTGCTACGACCGGCTCACCGACAACCAGACACCCGCGTGCGCGCAGGCGTGCCCCACCGAGTCGATCCAGTACGGCGACGTCGAGGAATTGCGTGCGCGGGCCGACGAACGACTCGCCCTGTTGCACGAGCGGGGCGTGGCGGAGGCACGGCTGTACGGCAACGATCCCGAGGACGGGGTCGGCGGAACCGGCGCCTTCTTCCTGCTCCTCGACGAGCCCGAGGTCTACGGCCTGCCTCCGGACCCGGTGGTGACCACCAAGGACCTGCCGGAGATGTGGAACCGGGCTGCCGTCGCGGCGGTCGCGATGCTGGCGGGCGCGGCCGTGTCGTTCCTGAGGAGGCGCGGATGACCCAGGTGCAGCACGGCGGCAGCCCGGGCAGCCCGCACCGGTCGGGAGCCGGTCGCGGTGGCGACCAGCTGATGGTGCCGGAGGCCGACTTCGACTCCTACTACGGGCGCCCCATCGTGAAGCCGGCACCCTGGGAACACGACATCGCCGTCTACCTGTTCACCGGAGGGGTGGCGGCCGGATCCTCGTTGCTCGCCGCGGGCGCGGACCTGACCGGCCGTCCTGCGTTGCGTCGGGTCGCCCGGTTCGGGTCGCTCGCGTCATTGCTCGTCAGTGTGGTCGCCCTCGTCCACGACCTGGGCAAACCGAGCCGTTTCCTCAACATGCTGCGGGTGGCCAAGCCGACCTCGCCGATGTCGGTCGGCACCTGGATCCTGTCCCTGCACGGTCCGTTCGCGGGCGTCGCCGCGGCAGCGGAACTGGCCGCAATGCTGCCCATCCGATGGCAGCGCGGACCGGTCCGGCTCCTGCTCGCCCTCGGCCGGTCCGCCGGGATCGTGGGGGCCGTGACCGCGCCACCCGTGGCCGCCTACACCGGAGTGCTGCTGTCCGACACCGCCACCCCGGCCTGGCACTCCGCCTACAAGGAACTGCCCTTCGTGTTCTGCGGGTCGGCGGCCGCCGCGTCCGGCGGTCTCGGCATCCTGGGTGCGCCGGTCGCCGAGGCCGGACCCGCGCGCGCCTTCGCTGTGGGCGGCGCGCTCGTCGAACTCGCGACCGAGCAGCGGATGGAACAGTCGATGGGTCTGCCGGCCGAGACGCTCCACCGGGACAGGGCCGGACGACTCATGAAGGCCAGCAAGGCATTGACGACGGCAGGTGCCGTCGGTGCCCTCGTCGGCCGTCGCAACCGGGCGCTGTCGATGGTTTCCGGTGCCGCACTCATGGCCGGTTCGCTGTGCACTCGTCTCGGCGTCTACGAAGCCGGCATCGCCTCGGCGAAGGACCCCAAGTACACCGTCGTCCCGCAGCGTGACCGGGTCGATCGCGGGGAACCCGTGCGTTATCGGAGCTGACGGTCCGGCTCCCGGGCACAACGAAGGAGAACGGCATGGACTCCGAGAAGGTTACGCACGAGCGGCGCGACATCACTGCACGGGACGCACAACCGCCGGGAAGCTTCCGCTGGTTGCTGGTGGCCGGAGGACTACTGCTGCAGTTCTCGATCGGCGCGGTCTACGCCTGGTCGGTCTTCGGCGGTGCACTGGAGAGCGCCGACTCCTGGCAGCTCAGCACGGTCCAGGCCTCGTTGCCGTTCACCGTCACCATCGGCATGATCTTCGTCGGCACCTACGCCGGGGGTCGACTACAGGACGTGAAGGGCCCCCGCATCGTCGCGCTCATCGGGGGTGTCGTCTACGCCCTCGGCATCCTCCTCGCCTCGTTCACCAACGGTGCCGAGGACTACTGGCTGCTCATCCTCGGATACGGCATCATCAGTGGCTTCGGGCTGGGCTTCGCATACATCGTCCCGATCGCCATGCTGCAGAAGTGGTTCCCCGACAAGACCGGTCTCATCACCGGATTGGCGGTGGGCGGCTTCGGATTCGGCGCAGTGCTCACGTCGCCGGTCGCGCAGTGGCTGATCAACCGGAACCCCGAGGACCCGACGAGCGCGTTCCTGCCCCTGGGCATCGCCTATCTCGTGATGTCCCTGGCCGGCGCAGCACTCTTCCGCAATCCGCCCGAGGGCTATACGGTGCCCGGGTACGAGCCTGCTTCCGAGAACGGGGCGGGAGCCGACGGTGGTAAGGAGTTCACCCAGGGTGAGGCCTTGCGCACGCCCCAGTGGTATCTCCTGACCGCGATCCTCACCCTCAGCGTCGCAGCGGGAATATCCCTGATCTCCCAGGCCAAGCCGAGCGCTACGGACATCGCGGGCTTCAGCGTCACCGGTGCGGCGGCACTGGTGGGTGTGCTGGCGATCTTCAACGGAGCAGGCCGGATCGTGTGGGCGGCCGTTTCCGACTACCTCGGCCGGATGAAGACCTTCACCGCCATTCTCGTGCTCCAGGGTGTGTGTCTGATCGTGTTGCCGCACGCCGACAACATGGTCCTGTTCTCGATCCTGGCTGCGATCGTCTACCTGTGTTACGGCGGCACTTTCGGCACCATGCCCGCCACCGCCGGCGACTTCTTCGGGGTCCGCCACGCCGGTGCCATCTACGGATTGATGCTCGTCGGCTGGAGCCTCGGGGGCATCATCGGCCCGATCGTCACCTCCGCGCTGATCGGCGAGGACAAGGCCTACACCCTCGCCTACACCACCATCGGCATCATCGCTCTGGCGTCGGTGCTGCTGACGGTCGTCACCAAAGTTCCCGCAGCACGACGGACTCCGCCGCGATCCAGCTCTGAGGCACGTCTGCTGTGACGTGGCGAATCCACTGCTGAGCAAGGGCGTCGATCGAGGCCCATCGTCGAGCCAGCGGGGGCCCGCCGGTGTGGGGTGGGGTGTCGGGGGCGCGAGGGCGGGGACTGGGCGCTCGTCATGAGCGCACGTGCATTCGTTCTCCTTGGGGGCCGAAGATTGCGAGTACTTCGCACGGGGTGGGTCCGGGGTTGCCGATCCAATGTGGGGTGCGGGTGTCGAATTCGACTACCTCCCCGGGTTCGAGCACCATGTCGCGGCTGCCCAGGATCAGGCGCAGCCGACCGTTGAGCACGTAGAGCCATTCGTAGCCTTCGTGGGTTTGCAGCGTCGGGTGGGCGGCGTCGTCCACGGTGGGCAGCACCATCTTGAACGACTGGAGGCCGCCGGGGCGGCGGGTCAAGGAGATGAAGGTCCGGCCGTGCCGGGTCACCGGCTTCGACCGGATTCTGGGGTCGCCGGTGTCCGGGGCGTCGACGAGTTCGTCCAGGGCAACCCGGTGGGCGCGGGCCAGTGGAAGCAGCAGCTCGAGGGTGGGCTTGCGCTGTCCGGATTCCAGTCGTGAGAGGGTGCTGAGCGAGATTCCGGTCTCCTCCGCCAGATCGCTCAGGGTGGCTTCACGTTCCAGTCTGAGCTGTCGCAGCCTCGGGCCCACGTTCTTCAATACGTCCTGGTCCGCCATGTCGCCCAGTGTGCCGGAGCTTTGCCATTTCGGCAAGAATGTTTGCTGATATGCGGGAGGGGCCTGCACCCTGGAGACATGACTGAGAACGAGAGCTTCGATGTGGTGGTCGTCGGCGGCGGCGCTGCCGGTCTGAGTGGCGCGATGGTGCTGGGGCGGTCCCGTCGCCGGGTGCTGGTGATCGACGCGGGCGAGCCCCGCAACGCCCCCGCCGATCATGCCCACAACTATCTAGGCCGTGAGGGGGTCCCCCCGCTCGGCCTGCTGGCCGACGGCCGGGCCGAGGTGGCGGCGTACGGCGTGGAACTGGCGAGCGACCGCGTGACGGCCGTGACCCGTACCGAGTACGGCTTCACCGTGGCCACCGGAAGCGGATGCGAAATCACCGCCCGGCGGGTGCTGGTTGCTGCAGGGGTAGTCGATGAGCTACCCGATGTCCCCGGCCTGGCCGAACGCTGGGGCCGCGACGTGTTGCACTGCCCCTACTGCCACGGCTGGGAGGTGCGCGGTCGAGCGATCGCGATACTGGCGACCAGCCCAGTCGCGGCACACCAGGGTCTGCTTTTCCGCCAGCTCACCGACGACGTCGTCCTCGTCGTCGCCGACGGAGTCGAATTGCCACCCGCCGACGTGGAGCGGATGGCCGCGATCGGCGTGCGGATCGAGCACGGCACTGCGCGTGAGGTCGTCACCGACGGCGACCGGCTGATCGGGTTGCGCTTGGCCGACGGCTCGCTGCTCGAGCGCGAGGCGATCGTGGTGGCCTCCCGGCCGCAGGTACACCTCGACTTCCTGGCACCCCTCGGCCTCGAGCCGCAGCCCGTCGAGCTGGGCGGGGCGCGGTTGGGCTCGGTGATTGCGGTCGACCCCGTAGGGGCAACCACGGTGCCGGGCCTCTACGCTGCCGGAAACGCCACCGACATCAGCATGACCCTGATCGGCTCGGCCGCTCACGGCAACCGGGTGGGAGCCTTCCTCAACGCCGACCTGGCCACCGAGGACGCCGACCGTGCGGTCGCCGAGCGCCGCGCCGAGATGTTCGAGCAGCCCGCCTGGGAAGATCGCTACAGCGGGGAGCGGGTCTGGAGCGGACGGGTCAACCCCCAACTCGAGGCCGAGGCCTCGTCCCTGGTGCCCGGACGGGCCCTGGACGTGGGCTGTGGCGAGGGCGCCGACACGGTCTGGCTGGCCGGCCGCGGCTGGTCGGTGACGGCCCTGGACTTCGCCGTCGCCGCCCTGGAGAAGACTGCCGCGCACGCCGCCGAGGCCGGCGTCGGTGACCGTGTCACCACCCTTGCCGCCGACGTCCGCAGCTGGCAGCCCGGCCGGCAACGATGGGATTTGGTTTCCTCGCAGTTCCTGCATCTTCCCGGCGGCGGGATGGTCGACCTGACCCGGCGCCTCGGCTCCGCGGTCGCCCCCGGCGGCACCTTGCTCGTGGTCGGTCACCACCCCGACGACCTGGCCACCGGGCTCCGTCACGGCCATCACTCGTTCCTCTTCACCCCCGAGTCGCTGATTCCGGCGCTGGAGGACGGTGGATGGGAGATCGAGGTCTGCGAGGTCCGGTCCCGGACCACGGCCCACCCGCACTCCGGGGAGCAGGTCACCGTCCGCGACTCGGTGCTGCGGGCGCGACGACTCGACTGAGCCTGCACGGTCGTGACGAGACAGGCCATCGACCGTGCAGTCGACACCCCCTACCGCGCACCGCCGGTCGCTGTTGCCGAGCCCGTGGCACCGCTCGACGCTTCCCATCGTGTCGGGGTTCACGACCGACGACCCCGGCCGGGTCGGCGGCAGGTACCCGAGTAAGGGGAGGGAGGTTGTCATCTGAAGGGGAACAACGCTTTTCATGCAGCGAGGGACAGCGTCGACGTCGGTGTCGTCGCCGGTCCGCGGCAGACGCGCATCAGGAGATATCGATCGGTGGGAACGGACCGTCTATGAGCGTGCGTCCGCCGTGACCTACCCGCCCGTACCATCCCCGTGCACTCGATAACTGTTCTTCCCGCCGGCCAGGGGCGATCGCAGTGATCAGTTCGGTGGGAGGCAATCGGCGACACGCGAGACCGGACACGGGCATGCCGGCGAGGGTTCCTAAGCTGGGGTTGCCCGTTTCCGTCGACGGGCGGAAGGACGTCCGCAGGGTGAGTGGAGTGGGTGTGGAGCCGAGGGTGAGCGAACCTGAACTCAGGGATCGCGTGCAGCGCCTGCTTGCCTTTCTGGCCGAGCTCGTCAAGGCACGTAGCGCACCTGTCCGCACCCTCGACAAACACCGTGCCGTGCTGTCTCTCGACGCGAAAAACCTCGACGTCGGCCTGTCCGCCGACGCCGCGGCAGGCGACGTCTTCCTCCGTGTACGGCGCGTTGTTCTCGAAGATCCCCCGCGTCCTCCCGCGCTGGTCGCGAAGTATGTGCAGGGGGCGATCGACAACTCTGCCGCCGAACCCACACTCGACCCCCAGGCCCCCGACGCCGTCGACGGTGTCGGGACCTGGTTGGCGCGATGGCGGGCGTGGGCGGCCGTGGATCGGCAACGACGGCCCGCGTCGCAGCTGTACACGTTCCTGCAGCACGCGATGCTGGACCTCGACGCCCAACCGGAATCGCTCGAGCTCGTCGTCGCATCGGGGTTGCTGCACCTGTCCGACGATGTTGCGGGCGCGCGGGTGCACACGCACTTGATCACCCAGTCCGCCCTCGTCGAGCGGCACGAGGAATCCGGCGACCTGCTGGTCCGCCTCGATCCCGACGCCGTCCCGTCGCTCGAAGACACCCAGCTCCTCACCGGACTGGACGTGTTCGATCCCTCGAGTACCCGCGACCTGCACCGATCCCTCGCCACTCAGGTCGCGTCGCCGCTGGACCCCGCGGCTCGGGTGTTTCTCGAGGACTGGACCGACCGGGCGCTCACCGTGCGCGTGGACGTCGTCGACCAGGCGGAGGAGGCATCCTCGCCCGAGGCGTTCGTGAGACCGTCGCCGGCCCTGGTGCTCCGCAAACGCGGCGCCTTTGCACTCATCGAGTACTACCACCGCATGAGCGAGGCGATCGCCGACGAGTCGAACCCGGTGCCGCTGGGTCTGGCACAACTCGTCGAAGCGATCGAACCGGCCGAGCGTGTCGCATGGCTCGACCGCATCGGCACACCGTCCGCGCTGTTCGCCGAGGATCCGTTGTTCCCGCTACCCGCGAACGACGAGCAACGCGACATCCTCGATCGGCTCACCGGCGACAGCGGCGTCGTGGTCGAAGGCCCACCCGGTACCGGCAAGACCCACACCATCGCCAACCTGGTGTCCGCGCTGCTCGCGGGTGGCCAGCGCGTGCTGGTCACCAGCGAGAAGGCGCAGGCGCTGCGTGTACTGCGCGACAAACTTCCGCCCGAACTGCAGGAGCTGTGCGTGGCGGTGACCGACCCGGTGCGCGGAGGGTCTGCGGAGCTCAACCGCAGTGTCAGCGAGATCGCTACCCGCAAGGCGCAATTCAACGGGCGGCGCGCAGCGCAGCGCATCGAGGAGCTCACCACGCACCGCAACGACGTGCTCAGCCGTCGGGCGATGCTGACGGAACAGATCCGGCAGACGCGCGCGCAGGAGACGGTCGTTCACACCGCGGTCGCCGCCGGTTACGAGGGGACGGTCGCGTCGATCGTCCGGAGGGTCCGCGCACAGGAATCCCGACAGGGGTGGCTGCCCGCACCGCTGTTCACCGACACCCCACCTCTGAGCGTCGAAGAATTCATCACCCTCCATGCGCTTCATCAGCGGTCGAGCGTCGAGCGGGCGCGTCGCCGGCACCAAGCGTTCCCCGACTTGTCCCTGCCCACCCAGAAAGAGGTGCAGGACGCGTGCGCCGCGGTCGCACAGGCATCGCAGGACGTGACGGGCGAGATGCCGGAGTTGCTGCGGGTACTCGAGGGCGCCTCCCCCGACAGGCTCGCTCGTATCCGCGATCTCTGCGAACAACTGCAGGGCGCTCTGCACGATGCAGAACGGCTCGACGTGGGATTTCGACGCGTGGCCGACGATGTCCTGTCGGGGAGGGCGCAGCACCTGTGGGGAAAGACCGCCGAGTTCGCAGGTCTCGTGCAGGCCGCGCAGGAGGCCGATCGCGTCGTCGGTGCCAGCACGGTGCAGACGCCGGTGACCGGGCGGCTCGCGTTCGAGGCGTACGACGCGCTGGCGCGCAAGCTGGAGGCGGGGGACCCATGGCGCAGTGGCTTCTCCCGGTTCCGCAGGAGCGACGAGCAGTCGGCGGTCGAGGCGCTCGGCGAGCCCGCGACCGTCGACGGGGTCGCAGCCACTACCGCCCACTCGGTGCGTATCGTCGCCGAGCACCTCCGGGCGCTCGACGCGGTGCGGGTCGTGGGGATCGTCCTGCGCGATCTCGGTATCGACATCGCGCTCGACGACTCACGCAGCCGTGCCATCGGCACCCTGGCCCTGATCAACCGGGACCGGGGCATCGTGGACAACCTCGTTACCCGGGTACGAGATGTCGAATCGGCGCTGCGGGACCTCCACCCTGGTGCGCCGCGGATCGTGAGTGTCGAACACGCGCGGTCGGTTGCGGAGTCGGCGCGCGCAATCGCCGCGGTCGGCACTGCGCACGCGAGCAAGGCCCGGCTCGAATCCGTCGGCCTGTACGTGCGGGGCCAGATCGCCGGGGGAGCGTCGCCCGAAGGGCGCGCCCTGGCACGGGCCTTCCATGATGCGGACGTCGACGGCATCAATGCAGCTCTGGATGCATGGGATCGTGCGGCCGGTGAACAGCGTGAGGAGCTCGAACTCTTGTCGCTGCACGCGCGTGTGACCGACGCCGCACCGGCGCTCGCGCAGGCCATCGCAGAAAATCCGTCGTGGCCGCAGTGGCCGGTTCGTCTGGCAGACATCGAGAGCGCGTGGGCGTGGCGTCGCGCAAAGGAGTGGGTGCGGAACCTCGACGAGAGGCGTGAGGACGGGCAGCTCGAACGCGACCTCGACGCGGTCGAGAAAGACCTCTCCCGTTTGACCACGCAGCTCGTCGCGGAGAAGGCGTGGAGCGCGTGTCTCGACCGCACCACCGCCGAGCAGGTCCAGGCCCTGCACTCGTACCGCGACCATGTCGCGAGCATCGGAAAGGGTACCGGCAGATACGCAGAGCGGTATCGGGCTGCAGCGCGGGAGGCCATGCAGGTTGCGCAGGGCGCGGTGCCGGCGTGGGTGATGCCGTTGCAGCAGGTGCTGTCTTCGGTTCCGCCCGTGCAGAACTTGTTCGATGTCGTCATCGTCGACGAAGCAAGCCAGGCCGATATCGGTAGCTTGTTCCTGCTGTGGTTGGCGCCGCGTGTGATCGTGGTCGGGGACGACAAGCAATGCGCGCCGAGTGCGGTGTCGTTGGGTGCGCTCGACGGAGTGTTCAGTCGTCTCGATTCCTCCCTGCCCGATATCCCGAAGTACCTGCGCGACAGTTTCACTCCCCGCTCGAGCATGTTCTCGTTGTTGCGTTCGCGGTTCGGGAGCATCGTCCGGTTGCGTGAGCATTTCCGATCGATGCCGGAGATCATCGCCTGGTCGAGCGAACAGTTCTATGCAGACGACCCTTTGGTTCCGTTGCGGCAGTACGGGTCCGATCGCCTTCCGCCCCTGCGCACCACCTACGTCGACGGTGGTGTCGTCACCGGGCAGAACTCGACGTTGACGAACCGTGTCGAGGCCGCTGCCCTCGTCGAGGCTCTCGTGCAGTGCGTCGACGACCCCGCCTACGACGGGAAGACCTTCGGCGTGGTGGTCCTGCAGGGGCAGTCGCAGGTCGACGTCATCCAGAACGCACTGCTCGACCGGCTCACCCCGCACCAATGGGACGAACGCAGACTCCGCGTCGGGACTCCTCCGGATTTCCAAGGCGACGAGCGGCACGTGGTGTTCCTGTCCATGGTGGTCGCGCCCGACCAGAACATCGCGGCGATGACGAGGACCGAATACCGACGACGGTTCAACGTCGCCGCCTCGAGGGCACAGGACCAGTTGTGGTTGTTCCATTCGCGGACCGTCGACACCTTGCGGCCGACGGACCTACGGCATTCGCTGCTCACCTACCTGCAGTCGACTTCGCCGATGCCGGCGGCGCCGATGCCGACGGGGGTGACCGGTGAGGAGCGGCACGAGGCATTCGACAGTCTCTTCCAGCAGGCGGTGTTCCTCGACATCGCTGCCCGCGGATATCACGTGAACCCCCGGGTGGAGGTGAACGGTCACGTCCTCGATCTGGTGGTGACCGGTGCGGCCGGCAAGCTGGCTGTGGCGTGCGACGGCGAACAGTGGCACATCACCCCCGACCGGCAGCGCGCCGACCTCGAGCGGGAACGCGAACTGCGCCGCAGCGGGTGGAGGTTCTGGCGGGTCCGCGAATCCGAGTACTACCTCGACCCGGACGCGTCGATGTCGGGGCTGTGGGGCGAACTCGCGCGGCGCGGCATCACCTCCGATCGTGCGGATATCGTTGCCGTGTCCGACGTCGAGCCGTCCGGATTCACCGAGTCGTCGGTGGCCACGCCGGTGTCGTCAGCGCTGGCCGACTCCATTGTGGAGGCCCTCGGGAAAGAGGAATGTCCGGTCGTCGAGCTTGCCGATCGGCTCGAGATGGACTGGACGGTCGTGCTCGCGGTGCTCGAAGGGCTCGTCGTCGCGGGGCGGGTCGACGCGCTCGTTTCGCCAGGGCAACGGACGACCTATCGGGTTGCGGTGTAGTCGATCGGACTGCCGACAATGGTGCCGGCTTCTGACCGAATCGGATGATTCGTAGATCGGGTTTCGAGACGTCGGTGCCGCTGACCTTCGCAAGCGCGTCGTCCACTCGTCGAATCAGGCACCGCCGAAGCCGAAGAACACTGTCGTACCCTCGAGGAGTGCTTCGCTTCCCACGCCGGGGAGCACGAAAGCTCCAGTGTGGAAATGGGATACGTGTACACCAGCCCGGTGATCGCATCGGACGGCAGCGTCGTCCCCGACGACGACGGTTCGACCTCAGCGGTATCGGGTCTGGCGTCCAGACCGGGATCGGTCAGCCTTCGAACTGCCGAACAGTGCACCGCAGGGAGGGATGAGGACGATCACGGGGCGGCCGCCGGTGCCCTGGCCGACGTGTTCGTCACGGGCGGGCGGTAGCCCGGCACGGTGCGTCGTTCGGCTGGGTGGTGGTACAGATGGTCTCGGCCAATTCCTCGCCGGCACTTCCGTGCTCGACAACAGGGATCAATCCGCGAGTTCGTTCTCCAGGAACTCGCGGAGCTCGTGGCGGACGATCTGGGTGTCCCAGCCACCCCAGGCTCCGTCGAACCCGTGCCTGGCCTCGGGCAGCCGGACGAGGCGGTGGGGGACGCCTTCGTCCTCCAGCCGGTTCGCCAGCAGCTCGGCCTGCTCCGGCGGAGTGACCTGATCAGCACCACCCTGAGCCAGGAACGTCGGCGGATCCGCCGGGTCGACGTGAGATGTCGGCGAGGTGAAGAGGAAGGGCCCCGCTTCGTTTTCGGTGCGGTCTCCCGCGGGGTCGTACTCGTCGCCGAGGCTCGGCCTCCACCACGGCGGTCGCCACTCGTCGAGACCGCCCTGGTCGGTGGCTGCGTAGAAGGCGGCCACGGCCTCGACGCCGGTGTCGCGGACGTCGCAGCTCGGCGCAAGCCGCGGGTCGCCGTCGTCGTAGGCCGCGAGCAGGGCGGCGACGCCGCCGGCGGAGCGGCCCAGGAGAGCGATACGGTCGGGGTCCACGCCGTAGCGGTCCGCATTCTGCTCGACCCAGCCGACCGCGCATTTCACGTCGGCGGTCACTTCCTGCCCGAGCGGTCTCTGCCCGAGCCGGTAGTCGATGCTGAAGACCACGTATCCCTCCTCGGCGAGCCACGCGCTCCAGAGGACGTCCTCGGTGCGGCTGCCGGTGACCCCTCCGCCGCCGTGCACTGTGACCACCGCCGGTCGCGGCTCCGGACCGGCTTCACGACCTTCGGGCGGCGGGCGGCGGATGTCGAGCATGAGCTCCTCGCCCTCCGGCCGCGCGTACGTGACGGTCTCGAGCGGACTGCCCAAGGAGGGGAGGGAGAAGTATTCCGAGAACAAGAGCGGGACGTCCTCCTGCGAGGCGGTGCGCCATCCCTGAGCCACGGGCACCGGGGACAGCGCCACGGTCACCACGCCGAGCACCACCGCCACGAGCGAGGTCCTGCGTAGCCCGGAACGACGCGCGAGAGCGGCCAGGCCGAGGCCGAGTACGGCGAAAAGACCGAGCAGCAGGCTGTACCCGCCGACGAGGACGGCGAGATACATGAGGACCAGGCTCGGCCACAAGCCCACGGCCGGGGTGGCCAGCACGACTAGGAGCCCAAGGAGTAGGCCGACGGTTGCCCACCCCACCGCTGTCACCGCCAGCAGTCGTCGTCGAAACCCGTGTCGGGTATGACCTTTTCCGTCCGCTGGGGTATTCGCGAGTTGCGCGCTGTCCCGAGTATCCACTTCCCCCTCCTCGTGAACCTCGACGGGGCGTCGGTCTGCCCTCGAGCGTCATTTCTGCTCCGGGTATGGCGCAGGAGAGTTCGGACATCGAACTGCTCCAGGCGTGCCGCCTGTGACGACAATGGCTCGAAAGCGCTGCCGGATATCGTGATTCGATCCTGCGTGCCGCCCATTCATGGAACGCTGATCGGATTCCGCCGGCTCACTGTCGTGGTGCCTTGGTTCGAGGCGGCAGAGGTGGCGGTGTGAACCACGGCGGCAGCGGCAGCGTCATCGGTATCTCGGTGGAGGTGTCGTACCAGAGAGCGCAGATGTGGCTCTTCCCGGAGGGATCGTATCCGGGGTCGCGCGAGGTGAATACGACGTGCTGGGTGTGCTCGGGACCGAACGCGTGCCGGAGGTACGGCGGGTCGAAGACGTAGCCGATCGGGCCGCGGTCCAGATGCGGGGCGCCCGTGGCGGCCGTCAGATCGGTGTGGTGCCAGCCGGTGCTGTCCCACCGCAGCTCGTGGATGTGTTCGCCGTCCGGCTCGGCGCCGGGGTAGAGGACGTGCCGGGTGTACCAGGCCGCACACGCGTAGCTCGTCAGTCGTCGAGTGCGTTCCGCGCTGCGCTCGACGGGTACGGCAGGGGCGCCCGCGGCGGCGGTCAGGTCGGTGTGGTGCCAGCCGGCGCTGTCCCACCACAGCTCGTGGAGGTGGCCGTCCGCGCGGCCGATGTAGACGACGTGCTGGGTGTACTGGATGTCGAATGCGTACCCGGAGAGCCAGTACGACCAGTTCGGTTCCGGGGCGCCGGTGGCAGCGGTCAGATCGTGCAGATGCCAACCGTGGATGTCCTGCCATAGCTCCCAGATGTGACCGTTCAGGCTCGCGCACACGACGTGTGCCGTGCCGTGTGCGCGGAATTCGTAGCCGGCCAGAGGCGCCAGCAGCGGGGCGCCGACGGCGGCGGTCAGGTCGGTGTGGTGCCAGCCGACGCTGTTCCACCACAGCTCTCGGACGTGCCGATCAGGACTGATGCCGTGTATCTCGGGCCCGGCGCTGTCGTTGATGTAGATGACGTGCCGGCTGCCCTGGTCCTCGCGCGTGTAACTGGTGGTCGGGATCCCGGGCGGAGTGTTGGTGGCGGCGGTCAGGTCGGTGTGGTGCCAGCCTGCGCTGTCCGACCACAGCTCGTGGATGCGGCCGTCGTAGGGGTGACTGGTGTAGACGACGTGTCGGCTGCCGCCCGCGTCGAACGCGTGACCGGTGGCCGGGTAGCCGGGCGGGGCGCCGGTGGCAGCGGTCGGATCGGCGTCGTGCCAGCCGGTGCCGTCCCACCGCAACTCGCGAATGGACGACACCGTCGGAGTCGCTCCCGGCGGCCCGCCCGCCGGAACGACGTCGCAGGCGGCGTAGACGATGTGTTGGCTACCCGCCGCCTCGGATACGAAGGCGACGGGCTCGGACAATGCCGTCGGCGCCCCCGTGAGGGCGGTCAGATCCTCGAACTGCCACTCGGTCACCCGGAGAGCCCCTCCGCGTCGGCGGAACATCTCTGCGGGAACGTCAACCGCGTCGGCCGCACCTGCACCTGGCCATGCTGTTCCTCGTCACCCCCGTGCACTCCAGAATAAGACTCGAGGAAGGTCGGTCGTGCCGGAACGGGTCCCTCACCCACCCCGCTGAATCCCGGCACCGGACGCCCCGAGCGCCTCCGAGTTCGGCTCCGTCCGAAACGCGAACCCGTGTCGGCGCGGGGGAGGTGCCGAGTGGCAGGAGAACCCATTTCCCCAGTTCGGCGGGGTGGACGAGCGAGGACCAGTCCGCCCTGTGACAAGCGCCACGCCACACGGTAGGTTGGTGTAACTGCCAGAACTACTCACCAGTAGGGGTTCGACATGCCTGCTCCCAGCGCCGCCACCTTCGCACGGTTGGCCGAGCTCATCGCCATCCCGGACGCGGCGAGCCGTCCCACCCGCTCGGTCGTGGAGGCTTTCACCGGTCGTGAACTCGCGACGGTCCCGGTCGGCACCGCCGACGACGCCAGAGCCGCCATCGAGCGTGCTCGCGTCGCGCAGGCCGACTGGGCGCGCCGCTCCGTCGAGCAACGCGCCGAGATCTTCCATCGGTACCACGACCTGGTGCTGGCCCACCGCGAAGAGCTGATGGACATGGCCCAGGCCGAGACCGGCAAGGCTCGCGCCTCGGCGCAGGAAGAGGTCCTCGACATCGCCCTCACCGCGCGCTACTACGCGCGCACCGCGCCGAAGGTGCTGCGACCGCGACGCGCCACGGGCATGCTGCCCGGTCTGACGAAGACCACCGTGCACTACCACCCGAAGGGGGTCGTGGGGGTCATCTCGCCGTGGAACTACCCGATGACCCTCGCCGTCTCCGACGCCGTCGCCGCGCTGCTCGCCGGCAACGCCGTCGTCCTCAAGCCCGACAGCCAGACCCCCTACTGCGCGCTGGCCGTCGTCGAACTGCTCTACCGGGCGGGCCTGCCGCGCGACCTCTTCGCCGTCGTGCCCGGACCCGGCTCCGTCGTGGGCACCGCCCTCGTCGAGAACGCCGACTACCTGATGTTCACCGGCTCCTCGCAGACCGGCAGCCTCCTCGCCGAGCAGGCGGGCCGTCGCCTGATCGGGTTCTCCGCCGAGCTCGGTGGCAAGAACCCGATGATCGTCACCGCAGGGGCGAATCTGCGTGAGGTCACCGACGCCGCCGTGCGGGCGTGCTTCTCCAACTCCGGACAGCTGTGCATCTCCATCGAACGGATCTACGTCGAGAAGTCCGTCGCCCCCGAGTTCATCCGCATGCTCGGCGAGCGGGTGCGGAACATGACCCTCGCTCCGGGCTACGAATACGGCGTCGAGATGGGCAGCATGGTCAACGAGACGCAGGTCAAGGCCGTCTCCGGGCATGTCGACGACGCGGTCGCCAAGGGTGCCACCGTCGTTGCCGGCGGCAAGGCCCGGCCCGATCTCGGCCCCCTGTTCTACGAGCCGACGGTGCTCACCGACGTCCCCGAGGACGCCGAGTGCTATCGGGAGGAGACGTTCGGCCCGCTCGTGTCGGTGTACCCGGTGGACAACGTCGAGGAAGCGATCCGTCGCGCCAACGACACCGAGTACGGACTCAACGCCAGTGTCTGGGCGGGCACCAAGGCGCAGGGCGAGGCGATCGCGGCGCGGGTGCGGGCCGGCACCGTCAACGTCGACGAGGGCTACGCACCCGCATGGGGCAGCACCGACGCACCGATGGGCGGTATGGGCATCTCGGGCATGGGCCGTCGCCACGGCGCGGAAGGCCTGCTCAAGTACACCGAGCCGCAGACGATCGCGACGACCCGGGTGATGAACCTCGGTGGGCCCCGTGGGGTTCCGCCGAAGCTGTGGTCGAAGGTGATGCCGCCGTTCGTCAAGGCGATGCAGTGGCTGCCGGGCCGGTGACGCCGCGCATTTTCCCGAGCCGGACACGAACGGTGCGACGAACGGGATAATTCGGGTGTGGGCGATCGCCAGGTGCTGCACGGTGCGACGGAGAATCTCCGTGTCCAGCGGCGCCGTCTGCTCGCGTGGTACCTGGCGGTCAGCACAGGACTTGTTGCAGTAGGAATCCTTGCGGCTCTGCTGGATCCGACGATCACCCGATCCGGCAGCTTCGTCGGCATGGCCTCGGCGCTGGCGCTGGGCATCGCCGGGCTGGCGATCCTGCGGTGGGCACCACGGCGTCTGGGACGCATCCCCATCGTCGCCGCCACCGCATGCGCGGTCGCCGCGATGCCGGCGGTGATCGCGTTCCACGTCGACCCCTCCCGCATCCTCATCAGCGTCATGGGCTCGATGTTCCTGTCGATGTACCTCGCGGCGTTCTGGCCGCCGCGGCAGGCCGTCCTGTGGATCGGGGCGCTCACCACGGCGACCCTCGCCGCCGCGGCCGTCGCCCCGACGCGCCTGCTGTGGGTCGGTTACGTGATCGTCGCCGCCGCCCTGCTCGGCTCCGGAGCGATCTTCGGGGCCGTCGGGCGCCTGCTGGTGAACGCGGCGACCCGGGATCCGCTCACCGGGCTGCGCAACCGCGCCGGCCTCGACCTCGAACTGCGTTCACGGCCACGCGACCGCAGCAACCAGGTCTGCCTCGGCCTGCTCGACGTCGACGGGTTCAAGGCGTTCAACGACGAGCACGGGCATCCCGCAGGGGACGCCCTGCTCCGTGATGCCGCCGAGGCGTGGGCGCAGCAGGTGCCACGCGGTGGGATCCTCGCCCGACTCGGTGGCGACGAATTCCTCGTCGTCCTCCCGGACACGGGGGAGGAGGAAGGGCGCGCGGTGCTCGAGAACATGGCCCGCGCGAATCCCGTACCGGTCAGTTTCGGCGTCGCAGCCGGCGTCGTGGGCGACCCCATGGACCTGTACCACGACGCCGACATGGATCTGTACCGGGCCAAGGCCGCAGCCTGGGCTCACCTGCCGGACCGGCTGGCCCCACTGCCCCTGCCCGATGTCCTCGACCTGCTGCCCGTCCCCATCCTCGCCGTGCGCGACGGCGGGGCCGTCGCCTACGCCAACCCCTCCTTCGCCGCGCTGTTCGGTGTCGACGCCCGACAGGTGGAGAATCGGCCGCTGAACGAGATCCTCACCGGCGGCACATGGCCCGACGGGGCCGTCACCGTCCGCTCGCTGCACGACCGGACCGGGCAACTGTGCGAGTTCGGCCGGCCGGACGGGACGGTGGTGCAGGCGACGGTCGGCGCCGCCCGGATCCGGTGGGAGAACACCCTCGCGACCCTGGTGGTGCTCGGCGACGTCACCGAACAGCCCAGTTACGTATCCCGATGACCGCCCCTCGGTGACCACGCGGATCCGGGTTCGGCGACTACCCTTTCCTGTGTGCCGCGCACGGTGACGCTGTTCCTCGCCGGAGACGTGATGACCGGCCGGGGCGTGGACCAGATCCTCCCGCACCCCGGAGGGCCGAGGCTGCGCGAGTCCTACGTGAAGGACGCCCGGGACTACGTCGAGCTCGCAGAGACCCACAGCGGGGTGATCCCGCGGCCGGTGGATTTCGGCTGGCCGTGGGGTGTCGCGCTGCCCGTGCTCGACGAATGCGCCCCCGACGTGCGGATCGTCAACCTGGAGACATCGGTGACCACGTCGCGGGACTACGCGCCGGACAAGGGCATCCACTACCGGATGAACCCGGCGAACGTCGAGGTGATCACCGTCGCGCGAGTCGACGTGTGCACACTCGCCAACAATCACGTGCTCGACTTCGGCATCCGCGGTCTGCGCGAGACCGTCGAGGTCCTCACGGCGGCGGGACTGCGGCTCACCGGTGCGGGCGGCGACGACCGGGCGGCACGGCAGCCGGCGACGGTCCCCGTCGGATCGTCCCGGGTCCGGGTGTGGTCGGTCGGTGCGGTGTCGAGCGGGATCACTCCTTCGTGGGCCGCCACGCCGACGCGGCCCGGCGTGGCCCTGCTGCCGGTGTCGGAGGCGGGCGCCGACGAACTGCTCGCCCGGATCGACGCCGACCGTGAGGCCGGCGACGTGGCGGTGGTGTCGGTGCACTGGGGGTCCAACTGGGGCTACGCCGTGCCGGACGCGCACGTGCGGTTCGCGCACCGGCTGGTCGACGGTGGCGTCGACGTCGTGCACGGGCACTCGTCCCATCATCCGCGCCCGCTGGAGATCTACCGCGGCAGGCCCGTGCTCTACGGGTGCGGCGACCTGATCAACGACTACGAGGGCATCGGCGGTTACGAACGCTTCCACGACGAACTGCGGCTGCTGTACCTCGTCACCTTCGACGCGGACACACCGGAGCTGCAGGAGATGCGGATCCTGCCGGTGCGGGCGCGGCGGATACGGCTCGAGCACGTCACGCAGTCGCAGCAGCGGTGGCTGCGCGCGACGCTCGAGGAGGCGTCTGCCGGTTTCGGCACCCGCCTGCAGCCCGGGGACGACGATCCGTGGATCCGGATCGCTTGCTGAGACCGCGTGGTCACCCGCCGGGACGCGGCACGGGCACACCGTCGACGACGAGGTCCACCTTCTCGTTGTAGAACGCGACGTGGCCGGCGATCGGTGCGACGGCGGGAATCGGATCCGGGTACGCCCACGCGACGTTCGCGACTCGCGGCGATCCGGTGAAGGTCCAGTACCGGGCCGTGCCCTTGTAGGGGCACGAGGTATGCAGGTCCGTTTCCTCGAGCACCGAGAAGTCGACGTCCGCGGGCGGGAGGTAGTACCGCACCGGCAGCCGGGTCTCGAACAGCAGCACCGGCGTGCGGGTGTCGGCGACAATCGTGCCGGCGACGGACACCTGCACGTGCCGGCTGCTGGGCAGCGCATCGACTCGGTGATACGGGTCGCGGGGATGAACGAAGATTTCCGTGTCCTCCTCGTACCAGTGCTGAATGCCCGGCCCGCCGGGGTGCTGAATGCCCGGCCCGCCGGGGTGCTGAATGCCCGGCCCGCCGGGGTGCTGAATGCCCGGCCTCTGGTGACCGAACCATTCGAAGCCGACGTACTCCTCGAGCCCCGCGACGTCGAGCCCGAACGCCGCGGCGGGCGACCGGGTCTCGCCGTCGGTCAGGTCGAACCACTGCCCGACGTCGTTCCTGTCGCCCGGTACCAGGGCGGGCGACAGGAGATCGGTGCGCACGTCGTCGCGGGGAAACAGGTAGAAGGGGACGGGGTGGCCGGGCGGCCACACCAGCAGCGCGCGGACGGTGTCGATCACGGTGTGGCCGGCCCACGTTCCGCGGATCCGCCGCTCACTGGGCTCGTACAGGTAACCGTCCGACGGGGGTGGACGGCGGCGGACGGCGGACCTGCGGGCCATGCCCCGACGGTACGCCGGCAATACGTGCGCCGAGGCCCGGATCACCCGGCGGGCACGCGTTCGTCGTCGCGCGTGACGGCGTAGACGTCCGGGTCGAACGCCGACACCCGGCGCCGGAGCGCGGCCGACGACCACGGCCAGTTGAAGCTGTTGCGGCCGTTGACGTCGAAGAAGTAACTGCGGCATCCGCCGGAGTTGTAGACGGTGCCCGGGAGGGCGGCCTGAACCTCGTCGTCGAAGGCGTCCTGGGCCTCCCGGCGCACCTCGAGGGTGCGCCAGCCGTCGCGCAGGGCCGTGTCGATCGCCGTCACGACGTGGTCGAGCTGGGCTTCGAGAATCAGGAAGGCCGACGTGTGGCCGGTGCCGAGGCTCGGTCCGAGCAGGACGAACGCATTGGGGAAGCCCGCGACCGACGAGCCGAGGTAGGCCCGCGGGCTGCCCTGCCAGTGCTCGTCGAGGCTGCGGCCCTGCCCGTCGAAGACCCGGCCCGCGATCGGCATGTCGAGAATGTGGAAACCGGTGCCGAAGACGATCGCGTCGACCTCGGTCTCGCTGCCGTCCCGGGCGATCACGGTGGAGCCGCGGATCTCCTGTACCGCTGCGGGGTGGACCTCGACATTGGGCCGGGTCAGGGCCGGGTAGTACGTGTTGGACATGAGCAGCCGCTTGCAGCCGAGGGTGTAGTCGGGCGTCAGGACCCGGCGCAGCCGCGGGTCGCGCACCTGGGCGCGGAGCTGGGCCCGACCGATCCACTGCAGCCGGCGCATGATCCAGGGGTGCCGGAAGCCGAGGCCGAGGGCCTCCATCAGGCCGTATTCGATCGTCTCGACCAACCGTCGCGCGCCCGGCAGGCGAGCGAGCAGCCGGCGTTCGGTCGCGGACAGGTGCCGGTCGGGTTTGGGCAGCACCCACTGCGCCGTCCGCTGGTACAGGTGCAGGCGTGCGACGTCGGGTGCGATCTCGGGGACGAACTGGACCGCCGAGGCGCCCGTGCCGACGACGGCGACGCGTTTGCCGCGCAGGTCGTAGTCGTGGTTCCAGCGCGCGGAGTGGAACACCTCGCCGGGAAACTGCGACAGACCGGGGATCTCGGGCACGAGCGGTTCGTTCCACGGCCCTGCGGCGGCGACGAGGAAGTGCGCCCGGACGGTGCCGGCGGTGGTGGTGATCGTCCAGCGCGCGTCCACGTCGTCCCAGTCCGCTCTCAGGACCTCGACTCCGAACCGGACGTGGGACGTCACGCCCTGTGCGTCGGCGGTGTGCTCGATGTAGTCGCGGATCTCCCGCTGCCCGGCGAACAGGCGGCTCCAGTCCCGGTTCCGGGCAAAGGAGTACGAGTACAGCAGCGACGGCACGTCGCACGCGCAGCCCGGGTAGGTGTTGGCACGCCACGTCCCGCCGAGGCTCTCGGCCTTCTCGAGGACGACGAAATCGGTGATGCCGCGCCGTCGCAGGGCAATCGCCGCGCCGATGCCGGATATCCCGGCGCCGATCACCACCACCCGGTGTTCGCCCATTGCGTTGCCTCTCGTCCGCGTCCGATCCGAATACCGACGGTATTCGGATAACCACAGTATCCGAATTTAGGTCGCTCCGGTACCGTCGAGCCGTGGCACGACAGACCCGGCAGCAGACTCAGGCACGCACACGCGAGGATCTGCTGGCCACGGCGACCGAGCACTTCCTCGACCGTGGTTACTCCGCGGCGTCGCTCGAGCAGATCGCCGAGGACGCCGGCTATTCCAAGGGCGCGGTGTACTCGAACTTCCGCAACAAGGACGAGCTGTGCTTCGCGGTGCTCGACCGGATCCGGGCCGAGCGCATGGGCGAGATCGCCGCGACGCTCGAGGGCGGTGCGTCGCTCGACGACTCGGTGGCCGCCTTCGGCGCCTGGGCCGAGCGCACCATCGGCGACCGGAGGTGGACCCTCCTCGAGATCGAGTTCTCGGTGCGCTCCCGGCACGACGAACTGATCCGTTCCCGCATCGCGGCCGGTGCCGCCGGGGTGCGGACACTGATCGCCGAGCTGATCCGATCGCTCGCCGCCCGGTTCGGCCTCGAACCGGCGGTCGAGCCCGAACAGGCGGCGACGATGCTGCTCGGGCTCGGCATCGGCCTCGGCCTGCAGCGCGCGATCAGCCCCGACCTGCCGGCCGCGGCGCTCACCGGCGCCGTGCGTGCGGTGCTGGGAGTGGGACGATGACCGGTTCGACCCGCTAGCGGGCCTGATAGGTCAGGCAGTTGGCGGCGTGCTCGCCGCTGCCGCTGCCACCGACCCGGATCTCGCTCGCAGTGCACTCGAGATCCTGGTTGTGCACGCAGTCGGCGCGCTGGCAGGCGCCGACCATGCTGGTGACGGTGTCCAGGCCGCCCTTGGTCGACAGCGGGATGAACGTCTCGCAGTCGGCGCTGCCGTTGTGGCCGGCGACGTTGATGGCGTAGGCGTGACAGCCGTCGTGGTTGTAGGAGCAGGTGCTGACGCTGCACTCGGTGACGTGCGGCATTTCCATCGTGGTCATGATCGAACCTTCCCGAAGGGGGTTGTCCACTGAGGGCTGACCACCATGCTAGTGCCGCGCCAGGCGTCCGGACAGGTCGATCGGCCGACGGATGTCGTTGATACGCCGCCCATTTCGGATACGTCGCTGTTGCGCAATACCCGTGGGCTCACGTCCGGGCGGGCTCGTGCACCGGCTCGAGGCCCGGTCGTCGGGCGGGGATGGCGAAGGTGACAGCTGCGGCGACCAGGGCGACACCGCAACCGATGAGCATCCCGGTGCGGAACCCGGCCTCGGTGGGCAGGGTGTAGCCGCCGGCCTGCACGCTCATCTGCGACAGGACCACGCCGACGACCGCGGCCGACACCGAGGTACCCACAGCGCGCATCAGGGCGTTGACGCTGTTCGCCGAGGCCGTCGCGGACTGCGGCACCGCACCCATGATCAGCGCGGGCATGGCCCCGTAGGCGAAGCCGACCCCGGCGCTGCAGATGCAGACGACGAGCATCAGACCCCACGTCGAGCCCATGAGTAGCAGCGACGAGCCGTACCCGGCGGCGATGACCAGGCAGCCGACCAGCAGGGTGACCTTCGGGCCCCGGGTCGCGGACAGCTTGCCGCCGATCGGTGACACGGCCATCATCACCAGGCCGCCCGGTGCCATCCACAGGCCCATGGCCAGCATCGACTGGCCGAGGCCGTAGCCGGTCTCGGCGGGCAGCTGCAGCAGTTGCGGCACGATGAGCGACTGCGCGTACATCCCGAAGCCCACCACGATCGAGGCGGCGTTGGTCAGCAGCACGGGGGGCCGGGCGGTGGCCCGCAGGTCCACGAGCGGATGCGGTCGGCGCAGCTCCCACCAGCCCCACAGCAGCAGTGCGACGAGGGCGGCGACGAACAGATCGAGTGTCGTCGTGCTCGTCCACCCCCAGTCGGCGCCCTTGGACACGGCGAGCAGCAGGCACACCAGGGCGATGCCGAGCCCGATCGCCCCGACGACGTCGAAGCTGCCGGCTCTGCCGTGCACCGGGATCTCGGGGATCACGACCCACAGCAGCGCGAAGATCGCGACGCTCAGCACCGCGACGGCCCAGAACAGCACCCGCCAGTTCGCGTGCTCGGCAACTGCCGCCGCGACCGGTAGGCCCAGGGCCCCGCCGATGCCCATGGACGCACTCATCAAGGCGATGGACGAGTGCAGGCGGTGTGGGGGAAGCAGGTCCTTGAGGGCGCTGATACCCAGCGGGATGAGGCCCACACCGACGCCCTGCAAGGCCCGGCCCGCCACCATCGGCAGCAGCGACGACGACAGCGCGCACACCACCGAGCCCGCGACCAGTGGAACGGTGCAGATCAGCAGCATCCTCCGCTTGCCGTACATGTCACCCAGGCGTCCGGTGACGGGCGTGGCGACCGCACCCGCGAGCAGCGTCGCGGTGATCACCCACGACGCATTCGACGACGTCGTGCCCAGGATGGCGGGCAGATCGGCGATGAGGGGCACCACCAGCGTCTGCATCAGTGCGGCGACGATGCCGGTGAACGCCAGCACCCCCACCAGGGCGCCAGGTCGCACCGAGGGTGGTACGGGCGGTGCCGTGGCCGTTGTCGATCCGTCCACGCGGGTTCTCCCTCCGGGCGCGGGCCTGCGCCTCGCAATGTGTACTACACACAGAGTATGCATTATGCACATTTGGCGGCGATCAGCGGCCGGATAATGAGGACGGACGCTGTCGCCGACGGAAGAGACACATGGACAAGCCCACGCACTCGATCGAGTTCGAGATGATGCTGCTCGGCCGGCACCTGAACCTCTTCGGGCCCAAGGGCCGGGACGCCGGTCGGCTCGACCGCAGTGCCTACACCGTGCTCAGCCGACTCGCCGTGCAGGGACCGATGTCCATCGGCCAGCTCAGCGACGCCTTCGGCCTGGACGCGTCCACGCTGAACCGGCAGACGGCCGCGCTGCTCAAGGCCGGCCTCGCCGAGCGCATCCCCGACCCCGACGGGGGGATCGCGCGCAAGTTCCGCATCACCGCGGAAGGGGTCCGTCGTCTCGACGACGAACGCGCCAGCTCCGTCGCCGGCCTCGAGCGGGTGCTGGTGGACTGGGATCCGTCCGAGGTCGCCGAGTTCGCTCGCTGGCTCGCACGGTTCAACACCGACATCGAGCGCCTCACGGGACACCCCTGGCCCCGTCCGGCGGGTTCGCGCGGACCGTCCCCGTCCCGCAGCGAGGGCGACGGCGGGTCCTGACCGGCGCAACCGCCCGGGAGGGGCCTCGGACCGGTTCGGTCCCGATCGTTGACATTGACGTCAATGTCCACGCATGCTGTGCGGGTGACCACGAGCGAAGCCCAGGAGCGGGCCCGATCCGCGCGCCGCGACAGCGACGGACCGCGCCGGCGGGAACTGCTCGACGCCGCCCGCGACTGCTTCGGTGAACTCGGCTACGAGCGCACCACCGTCGCGGTGATCACCGACCGCGCCGCCGTCTCCCGCGCCACCTTCTACGCCTACTTCTCCTCCAAGGAGGAGGTGTTCCGCGCCCTCGCCACCCTCGTGTGCCGGCAGTTCCTCGACGCCCAGCACGTGGAGGGACCGACGGTGGACGATCTGCGGGAGGTGCTGCGCACGACGACCCGGGCTTCCATCGAATCCATGTACGCCAACGGCCGCATTCTCGAGCTGATCGAGCACCGTGCCCGCCTCGACGACGAGGTGGGCAAGGAATGGGAGAGCGTGCGCGAGCGGCTCGTCGGGCGCTACGTCCGCTTCGTCGAGCGCATCGACGCCACCGGCGACGTCACGCTCAGCGCGCACCCGGAACGGATCGCGCGCACCCTCGTCGACGCCCAGCGTGCCGGCGCCGTGCGCCTGCTCGACGCCCCGCGACAGGAACAGCTCTCCTACATCGACGACATGATCGCGATGTCCGAACGGCTCATCGGCTTCCGCTGACCGGCCCCGACCGACAGGACCACCCATGCTGCTCGTAGCCAACCGCGGCGAGATCGCGCTGCGCGTCGTCCGCTCCGCCACCGAACTCGGCATCGACACCGTCGCCGTGTATGCCGAGGACGACGCCGACAGCCCCCACGTCGCCGCCGCCACCCGCGCCGTCGCGCTGACCGGTGCCGGGCCCGCCGCCTACCTCGACGGTCAGGCCCTGCTGCGCGCCGCCACCGAGACCGGCTGCACCCTCGTCCACCCCGGATACGGATTCCTCAGCGAGAACGCCGAATTCGCCGACGCCTGCGCCGCGGCCGGGGTGACGTTCGTCGGACCCGACCCGCAGGTGCTGCGGATCTTCGGCGACAAGGCCGCCGCCCGCCACGCCGCCGTCGCCGCCCGGGTGCCCGTGCTGCCCGCCACCGACGGGGGCGTCACCGTCGACGCGGCCCGCGACTTCCTCGCCGCCCACCCCGGCGGCATCGTCCTCAAGGCGCTCGCCGGTGGTGGTGGCCGCGGCATGCGGGTGGTGCGCGACGCCGCGACCCTCGACGACGCCTTCCGGGCGTGTACCACGGAGGCGGAACACGGCTTCGGCAACGGCGCGCTGTTCGCCGAGGCGCTGTGCGACCGCGCCCGGCACATCGAGGTGCAGATCGTCGCCGCAGCCGACGACGCGGGCGGAGTGCGCGCCCTCGCGCTCGGCGACCGGGACTGCAGCGTGCAGCGGCGCCACCAGAAACTGGTGGAAGTCGCTCCCGCGCAACGGCTCGACGCGACCGTGCGACGCACGCTGCACGAGGCCGCGGCCCGGCTGTGCGCGTCGGTAGGGTACCGCGGCCTCGCCACCGTCGAGTTCCTCGTCGCCGGCGATCAGGCGGTGTTCCTCGAGGTGAATCCGCGAATTCAGGTGGAGCACACGGTGACCGAGGAGGTCACCGGCATCGACCTGGTCGCGACGCAGGTGGCGATCGCCCGCGGTGCCCGGTTCGGCGAACTCGGCCTGCCCGGCGGCGTCACCGCCGACGGCGCCGGGGTGCGTGGTGAGCCCGCCGCCGCGCAGGGGATCGCCGTCCAGGCCCGCGTCAACACCGAGACCATGCGCCCGGACGGACGGGCCGTACCCGCGTCCGGCACGCTCACCGCGTTCACCCCGCCCACCGGGCCGGGCGTCCGCGTCGACACCTACGGCCGTCCCGGGCTGACGACCAGTCCGCGCTACGACTCGTTGCTGGCCAAGGTGATCACCCACACCCGCATCGACGACTTCGCCGCGGCGCTGCGCAAGACGGACGCGGCCCTCGGGGGCCTGCTCGTCGCCGGGGTCGCCACCAACACCGAGTTCCTGCAGAACATCCTGCGCGACAAAGACTTCGCCGCCTGCGACGTGCACACGTCGTGGCTGGACGAGCGGATCGCCGACCTCGCCGTCGCCGGCCCCGACGACGCACCGGCCGTCGCGCCGGAACTGCACGCCGGGGAGGAGGCGGTGCGGGCCGACATGGTCGGCACCGTCGTCGAGACCGCCGCCGACGGCGACGCGCTCACCGCGGGCGCTCCCGTCGTCGTGCTCGAGGCGATGAAGATGCAGCACGTGGTGTCCGCCTCCGGACCCGCCACCGTGGTGCGGCTGCTGGTGCGGCCCGGACAGACCGTGCAACCGGGGGAGGTGCTGGCCGTGGTGCGCGCCGAGTCCGGCGCCGCAGCCGCCGGTGACGACGGTGAGCGCGACCTCGACACCGTGCGCGACGACGTTGCAGAGATCCGCGACCGGCACGAACGCACCCTCGACGCCGCCCGGCCCGACGCCGTGGCCAAGCGGCACCGGACCGGCCGCCGCACCGCGCGGGAGAACATCGCCGACCTCGTCGACGACGGCACCTTCGTCGAGTACGGGCCGCTCGTGCTCGCCGCGCAGCGCAGCCGGCGCAGCGAGGAGGACCTGATCGCCAACACCCCCGCCGACGGCCTCGTCGGCGGTCTCGCCCGCATCGACGGCGCCGAATCGGTCGTGGTCTCCTACGACTACACCGTCCTCGCCGGCACGCAGGGCATGCGCAACCACGCCAAGACCGACCGGCTGCTCGCACTCGCCGCCCGGCGCGAGGTACCGCTCGTGCTGTTCGCCGAGGGCGGCGGCGGGCGCCCCGGTGACGTCGACGCCGGACCCGGACAGGGCCTGGAACTGTCGACCTTCCGGGCGATGGCCGCCCTGCGCGGACGCGTCCCGACGATCGCGGTGGTCTCCGGTCGGTGCTTCGCCGGCAACGCCGCCCTCGCCGGCGTGTGCGACGTGCTGATCGCCACCCCCGAGGCCAACATCGGCATGGGCGGTCCCGCGATGATCGAGGGCGGCGGTCTCGGCGTCTTCCGGCCCGAGGACATCGGCCCCGTCGACGTGCAGCGCCGCAACGGCGTCGTACACCTCGCCGCGCACGACGAGGCGCACGCCGTCGAGCTGGCGCGGCAGTACCTCGGGTACTTCACCACCGCGACCGACGACTGGCAGGCCCCGGATCCGCGGCTCGCGCGGCACGTGGTTCCGGAGAACCGGTTGCGCGCCTACGACGTGCGCGCCGCGATCGACGCGATCGCCGACGTCGGCTCCGTGCTCGAACTGCGCGGCGACTACGGCGTCGGCATCGTCACCGCTCTGGTCCGCGTCGAGGGCGCCGCGTACGGGGTGCTCGCCAACAGCAGCCACCACCTCGGCGGCGCGATCGACGCCGAGGCCGCGGACAAGGCCGCCGACTTCCTCGAACTGTGCCAGGCGCACCGAATGCCCGTCGTGAGCCTCTGTGACACACCGGGATTCATGGTCGGACCCGAGTCGGAGAAGGAGGCCACGGTGCGCCGGTTCGGGCGGCTGTTCGTCGCCGGCGCGCGCCTGACCGTCCCGTTCGGCACGATCATCCTGCGCAAGGGCTACGGGCTCGGCGCCATGGCGATGGCCGGCGGGTCCTTCCACGCCCCCGAGTTCACCGTGGCGTGGCCCACCGGCGAGATCGGCGGCATGGGACTCGAGGGTGCGGTGCGGCTCGGCTTCCGCAAGGAACTCGAGGCCGCCCCCGACCCGGCCGCGCGTGACGAACTGTTCGCGCAGCTCGTCGCCGCCGCCTACCAGCACGGCAAGGCGCTGCAGGCCGCGACGATCTTCGAGCTCGACGACGTCATCGATCCGGCCGACACCCGGGCCTGGGTGTCGCGGCTGCGCATGTCCTGAGCGAGGGCGGGTACCCGTCCGGCACCGACGTGAAGGAGGTGGCGGTGAGCAGGCAACCGGGAGCCGGGGAGTTCGTGCCGGAAACGACCGACCTGGCCGAGCTGGCTGCCGCGGCGAGCGGCTGCCGCGGATGCGATCTGTACCGGAACGCCGAACGCACCGTGTTCGGCGCCGGTCCGGCCACGGCCCGGCTCGTGCTCGTCGGCGAACAGCCCGGCGATCAGGAGGACCGGGTGGGGGAGCCGTTCGTCGGCCCCGCCGGGCGGCTGCTCGACCGGGCCCTCGAGGAGGCGGGCATCGATCGCGGCGAGGTGTACGTGACCAACGCGGTCAAGCACTTCAAGTTCGAGCGGGCCGCCGCGGGCGGGCGTCGCATCCACAAGAAGCCGGCACGCGGCGAGGTCGTCGCGTGCCGGCCTTGGCTGGTCGCCGAGCTGCAGGCGGTGCGACCCGAGGTGCTCGTGTGCCTCGGCGCCACCGCGGCCCAGTCGCTGCTCGGGCCGTCGTTCCGGGTGACCGCACATCGCGGGGAGATCCTGCACCCGGATGCGGAGATCCCGTCGGATCCGGCCGTCGTCGCCACGATCCACCCCTCGGCGATTCTGCGCGGACCGAGCGAGCAGCGGGAGGAGGCGCTCGCCGGGTTGGTCGCGGATCTGCGGGTGGCCGCCGGGGCGCTGTAACGGGCGTCCTCCAGGACCACTTCGTGATCTACCTCCTTCTCGAGCTGTCGATTCGTCAGACCGAGTTCTCGGACCCGGCGCCGACAGCGTCCTCTCTCGTAGAAGCATCGACGTTTCCACGCTCACCTGCATCAGAGTCCGCTCCGAGCGCTACCCCGCGCGTTTCGGCGGTCAGAGCAATGGCGACGATCGAGATCCCGGCGGTCGCGGCAATGATCAGGCTCAACGGCCAACTGCCCCCACCGAGCGCTGCGAGCAGGGCGCTGGCGATCAGAGGTGTGAAGCCGGCACCGATCAGGCTTGCGCCCTGGTAGCCCAGCGATGCTCCCGTGTACCGCACGGTGGCGCCGAACATCTCCGACAGCAGCGGCACCAGCGGAGCGAACATGATGTTCTGGATGACCTGTCCGATGACCAGGCCGACGACCAGCAACACCACCGAGCCGGAGTCCACGAGCATGTACAACGGAAACGCGTAGAGCACTGCCGCGACGGCGCCGGTGAGCACGATCGGTCGGCGCCCGACTCGATCGGACAACGCTGACGACAGTGGGATGACGACCAAGGAGACCACCGACAACAGCACCAGCACCTGCATGACGGTGGATCGCTCGTAACCGATCCCGGTCGTGTAGGAGATGATGTGCGAGGTGATCAGCGCCGTCAGCGCGAACGGCGCGATACCGGCACCGCAGGCGAGCAGTACGGGGCGCGGCGTCCTCAGCACGCGCGCCAACGGTATGCGGTCGGCACTAGTGGCGGCAGCCTTCTTGACCGCCTGCTCGAAGATGGGACTCTCGGTGAGCTGCGAGCGAATGTAGAGACCGACCACCACCAGCAGTGCGCTGAACAGGAACGGCACGCGCCAGCCCCAGGTCTCCAGGCTTTCGTCGGGTAGCAGACTGACGGTCGCCACCGCGACGGTTGCCATGAGAAAGCCGATGGGCGAGCCCAGGTTCATCACGCCGGCCCACTTGCCGCGGTTGTCGGCATCAGCGTGCTCGACGACCATCAAGGCCGCGCCGCCCCATTCGCCGCCGATGGCAATCCCCTGCGCGAACCGCAGTACGACGAGCAGTATCGGGGCTGCCACACCGATGGTCGCGTAACCGGGCAGCAGCCCGATGAGGAAGCTCGCGCTACCCATCAGGGCCATAGTCACGAACAGGATGTATTTGCGGCCCACGCGGTCACCGAAGTGGCCGAAGATGAGCCCGCCCAGTGGCCGCGCAACGTAACCCACGGCCAGGGTCCCGAACGCGGCGATCGTCGACACTGCCGGGTTCTCTCCGGGAAAGAACACCTCCCCGAACACCAGGGCGGCCATTGTGCTGTACAGCAGGAAGTCGTAGTACTCCAGAACCGTTCCGAACAGGGCCGAGAGTGCGACTTTCCGAATGTGCTTGTCGGTGCCGGTGCCGGTGCCGGTGCTCATGCGACGCTCCGTTCGTACTCGCGGACCGTGTTCACCAGGGCGTGGATCGCGCGGGTGCAGTCGCCTCGGGGGTAACCGAGCACACGCAGTGTCTCGGCGCTGGGCTCATAGGAGAGGGTGTTCCCGCGCCCCTGCATGATCGCCGCATCCGGCAAGAGCGGGTGCGGCTCGTCACGTTCGACGATCGTGCGCCCACCCCCGGCCGCGTCGACGAGACGTTGGAAGAACTCGCGGTACCGAAGGTTCTCGTCACCGACCAGGTACGCAGCACCGGGCTCGGCGTTGCGCAACGCTCCAGCGATGGCATGCGCCAACGACTCGGCAGACATGTAGTTCGTGCCGCCCGGCGGGGCGAAGTCCGGGATCTGCGGCTCGTTGCCCGCCGCCCACGAGACGAAACGGCGGTACCGCTCCGATGAAGGCCCCGGCACGACCCCGATGATCGACGGCGGGTTCAGCGTGCACGCGACAAACGAATCGTCCGCGAGTGCCCGGGTCTGTTCGTCAGCTTCCTTACGCGCGGCGACGTACGGATTGCCGTCGGCGAATCGCTCATCGAGTTGGTGGTAGTAACTGCCTACCTGCACGAAGTGGCGAACTCCCGCCTCTTTGGCGAGAGCAGCGAAGCGAGGCACGCCAGCACTTTGGGTGTCACGCCAGAAACGTTCGTCGTCGCTTTCCCGCGGCTTGTGCCGCACATCCTGTCCTGCGGCGAACACGATGCCGTCGAACACCGACAACTGCTCCGCGGTGAAAGTGGGGACCGTATAGTCGCCGGCCGAGACTGGAAGGCCGGCCACCGGCGAAGCGCTCGGTACCGGGCCGCGCGCTGCGACGGTGACGTCGTCTCCCAGCTGCTGGAGAAGAGTCGCGGTGGTGGCGCCGATCATGCCGGTGCCGCCGACAACAAGGATCTTCATTACTGGACGTCCTTCGGGAAGGTGGGCGGGTCAGGGTCGGGTGTGGTCAGGGGTTGCGGGGGCGATTGGTCCACCCGGATCCGCGCGGCACCCAGCCGCCGGCCGCGTGAGTGCCGCCGTCGACGTGAATGGTTCCGCCGGTGACGAATCGCGCCAGGTCACTGGCCAGGAACAAGACGGCTCCGGCGACGTCCTCGGGCTGCCCGGGGCCACCGAGTGGCGACCAGTTCGGCCACAACGGCACGTCGTCGAGCGGAACAAGAGTGGCGTACGGGACCTGCACCGTTTCGATGAGATCAGGTGCGACGGCGTTCACCCGGACCCCCGACGGGCCGACCTCTGCGGCCAACGACCGGGTGAACTGCGTGAGCGCAGCCTTGTACGCCGAGTACACGGACTGCCCGGGGATGGCCCGGTGCGATTCGACTGTCGTCAGATTGATGATCGAGCCGCCGCCGCGCTCCACCAGTCCCGGCAGCAGCGTCTGGGTCAGGCGCAGGACGTGCGCGAAATTGATCTCGTGCAGCTCGTCCCACAGCGAGGCAGCGTTGTCTGTGAACGGTTGCTGCGCGTGTAGGAAGTGTCCGACGTTGTTGACGATGACGGACGGCCGGTGATCGACGACTTCCGCAGGGCACGGCGAGGTGCGCACGTCCCAGTCGAGGGTGGTGACGGCACCACCGGCGGCGTCGTCGAAGGCAGGAGGAGGTGCCGGTGTGCTGTCCACCACGAGGACGTGGGCGCCGTGTGAGGCGAACGCTGCGGTGATCGCGGCGCCGATCCCCGCCGCCCCGCCGGTGACGACAGCGCGCCGGCCCGCCAGTAACGCTGTTGGTGTAAACCGCTGTGCTCCGGTCATGTCCCGATTACAGGCCCGCCGACCGCATCGTCCTAGCCGTTGTTCCAGTGAATGGAAGAACCGGTGAGGTGGGACATGCGGACTGTTACTACTTGACGGGCGGCACTACCGACCGACCCAGCGATCGTGTGTAAGGACACAGAATGAGATCGAGGAACCCGGAGGAACAGGACCCAGGACAACCGCCGACCGGAGTCCTGCGGCGGGCGGCACGGATCCTCGATGTCTTCGCGGCCAAGGCCGGCACGTCCCCGGCGGGGCTGACCCTGACGCAGGTAGTTGTGGCCACCGGTCTGCCGCAGGCGTCGGTGCACCGGGCGCTGGAGCAGCTGGTAGCGCTGCACTGGATCCGCCGCGAGGGCATGGAGTATCGACTGGGGATGCGTATGGTCGAACTGGGTTCGGCGGCTGTCGACGCCGACGCTCTCCGCCTGGCGGCCCTGCCCAGCCTGCGATGGCTTCACCAGCAGACCGGTTGCATCGTCCAGCTCGGGGTTCTCGACGGCGACGACGTGGTCTACCTGGAACGAATCGGCGGTGAATCCCTTCCCGCGATCAAGACGCGGGCAGGCAGCAGGACGCCGGCACGACAATCCACGATCGGCACGGCTCTGCTTGCGCTCGAATCGGCATCCTCCGTCGTCGACCTCGAGATCGTGCGTGTGCGTGAATCCCGCATTGCCTACAAGCGCGACGGCTGTCTGGAAGGATTCGCCTGCCTCGCGGCTCCCATCGGCCCGCAGGGATACGGTCGCCCCGCCGCCATCTCGGTGTTCGGATCGGCACGGCGGGTCGACAACGAGCAACAGGTCCGCATACCGCTGCAGAGCGCTGCCGCCGCCATCTGGCAACGACTCAACGCGCCGGCAACGCGCCACCCTGTGGCGGAGAAAGTACGGGCCTGAACCGCATTTCGTGCCACGAGAGGGTCGCGTCGGGACAACTCACGAAGGCCGACGATCGCCGAGGCGCCGGGTAACCCGCAACTGGAAGGTCCAGATCCTCTGCTTGAAAAATCTGGACGATCGAAGTCTCGTGTCACATTGCGATGCAGTACTTTTCATGGGATTTCGGATCGACCGACTGGGGCGGTCCCGGCCCTGAACGAGCCTGAACGTGTGTTCGCGCGCGACATGGGCACCGGCGTCAGGGCAACGCGTTCGCCCCGCCGCGAGTTCCACGAGCACGCAGGCTTTTCGGTGATTCTTGTCGAGCGTGGCCAGGACCGTGCCCATTCCGTCGTAGGGAGTTCGACCGGGACGGGATGTTCAGCTGGGTGAGGTATCGCCGCCGAGCGCGTCGACCACCCGCTGGGTGACCGCGTCGTTCCAGCCCTCGGGGGCCAGGATGTCTGCCCACAACTCGGCGGCCTCGGGACCGTAGGCGTGCCCGAAGCCGGACGGCACGTCCGCGGAGAACACCATGTCCAGCGTGACCTGCCAGAACGTGACGAACGGCAACCAGCGCATGCCGGGTCCACATCCGGGCCGAGCGGTTCGCGCAGCCAGTCCGGCCGCTGCAGCAGCAGCCGGAACGACCACCAGGTGATCGGATCGCTCGCGTGCTGCCAGAACACCACGCGGGGGAACTCCCACGGCCCCGGCAGAACCGCATCGTCGGGGCGGGACGCGAACCGGATGTTGCGGCCGTCGTCCACCACGGGCAGCCGCTCGAGGGAGCCGGGGTCGCGGTCGGCGGTGATCCGGCCCCACGGTTGCGCGAAGTTCGGGGTGCCCACCAGCAGCGCCCCGTCGGTGCGCGCCACGATGTCCTGACCCGACGCGAACGCGGCCTGCCCGCCGTACGAGCCGAGGCTCTCGCCGAACACCACCAGCTTCGGACGCTGCCCCTCGGGCCGGGCCGACCACTGCCGGTACACCGCCTCGAACAGGGCCCGCCCGGCCTGCTGCGGGGTCTCGCGGTCGGCGACGAACGACAGCGCGCTGGGCAGGAACGAGTACTGCATGGCGGCGATCGCCGAGTCCCCGCCGTTGACGTACTCGAAGGCCCCCGCGACGTTCGCGTTCACCCAGCCGCGGCCGGTGGTGGTCACCACCGCCAGCACCTTGCGGTCGAAGGCGTTCGTGCGTTCGAGTTCGGCGACGACCCGCTCGGCGATGCCCTCGACGGAGTCCGCGGATTCGCGCCCGGCGTACACCCGGACGGGGGTGCGTGCGGGCGCGCCGGTGATGGCTTCGATCTGCTCGGCGGTCGGGCCGCCCGCGACGAAGGTGCGGCCCTCCCGGCCGAGGCTGTCCCACGGCTCGTTCGACGCCGGCGACCCGGATCGTTCCGTCAGCTGGGGCTGGGTGACGCCCTCGGCGGTGCCGGTGTCGGCGACCGCCGCCGACCGCTCCGCGACGCCGAGCAGGACCCGGTCGACGGCGCCGTCGAGCACGAACACGGCCAGCACCACGACGACGAGCACCGCCGCCAGGCGGGCGACGGGACCGGGAACGAACCGGCCGCCGAAGCGGGTCAACCGGTCGGTGCCCCGGCGCACCGCCCGGGCCGCCGTGAGCAGCAGCAGCGCGACGGCCAGCGC
This sequence comes from Rhodococcus sp. GXMU-t2271, assembly GCF_041414735.1. Taxonomy (NCBI): domain Bacteria; kingdom Bacillati; phylum Actinomycetota; class Actinomycetes; order Mycobacteriales; family Nocardiaceae; genus Rhodococcus; species Rhodococcus sp. GXMU-t2271. The sequence continues at coordinate 66,908 of NZ_JAUIZP010000059.1, read as the reverse complement.
GATCAGCAGCACCAGCAGGTAGAAGGAACGCTGAGCCCGCGGGACGCCCACCAGATCGCGGATGATCTGCTGCCACCATGATCCGAGCACCAGGAAGGTCGGCACCAGCACCAGCGCCGCGCCGGCGAGCACCCACCAGCCGATCCGCCGGGTCCGCTCGGACCAGTGCGGATCGACGCCGCAGCGCCGGACCACCCAGGCGATCAGACAGCCCACCCCGTAGCCGATGGCGACGCTGATTCCCGTCGCCACCCCCTGCAGGTACCACACGCGCGGCAGCAGCGACGGCGTCATCGACCCCACGAAGAACACCAGCGCCAGACCCAGCCCGACCGGGTGGAACCGGCGCCCGTAGCCGCGCAGCCGAGTGCGCGGGGTGCCCGCCTGCGCGGGTCGGAGTTCGGCGGTGGTGCTCAGCGCAGGGCCTTGGTCTTGAGCCGGTCGAACTCGTCGCCGGTGATCGTCCCGGCCTCGAGCAGGGCCTGGGCCTCGGCGATCTCGGCGGCGGGGGATCGTCCGGCCACCTTGCGGATGTAGTCGTCGGCGGCGTGCTGGGCCGCGTCGTGGGCAGCGGCGGACCGCTCGGTCATGCCGCGGCCCCGCACCAGCAGGTAGACGAACGCGGTCAGGTACGGCAGGACGATCAGGAAGACGATCCACACGACCTTGACCACGGCGGACGTGGAGCGATCACGGAACAGGTCCGTCAGCACCTGGAACAGGATCAGCAGGTAAGCGACGAACGCGAAGACGACCAGCGTGTACCACAACAAGTCCCACAACGAATCCAGCATCACACACGCCCTTCAGGTTCGGAGGTGCCCTGGAACCGGACGGAAAGGACACCGGACGCAAAACAGGTACACCGTCTTCGCCGCACATTGGAACACGGTGACGCGGAATGTGCGGCTGTGACGCGAAATGCACCACGCCCCTTCCGGGGGCAATCGAGCTCAGCGTGGTCGAGCTCGGCGTGGTCGCAGCTCAGCCGGGCTCACCCCGCGCACCGTGCGAAGGGCGCGACGCAGCTCGGCGCTGGACGCGAAACCGGTGATCGCAGCGATCTCGGCGACCGTTGTGCGGGTATAGGCGGGTTCCTGCAGAAGCGCCGCCGCGCGGTGCGCGCGCAGCCGCCGGATCTGGAACGCCACCGTGGTGTCGTGGGCTGCGAACGCGCGCTGCAGGCTTCGCAACGACAGCTGCAGTCGTTCCGCGATCACAGTGGGGCTCAACGTCGGGTCGTGGTGATGGGCTCGGATCAGGGTGAGGGCGCGGGCGTAGACGCTGCCACGCAGCTCACCCGAATCGGCGCCGTAACCGAGCGACTCGTGGTGCAGACCCACGACGAGCTCGATCAGGGCGTTCTCCACGCCGCGGGGGGCCGCGGTCGTGTTGCGGCGACCGCGTTCACGAAGCATGGCCATCCCCACCGCATTGAGCGCGTGCACAGACATGGTGGGCTTTGCCTGCCCGAACGTCACGGACGTCTCCTCGAGATCGAGACCCCGTTCTTCGAGCCGGTGCCGGGGGATGCGCACGAGGAGAAGGTCCGACCCGTCCGCATCCACGGCATCGTACCGATTCCACCCGACCTGCAGGACTATCCGGCCGACCTTGATGTGCACGCGGGTCGTGCCGTCGTCGACCACCTGCTCGCCGGAGAGCATCAGACACACGTTTGCGACCTCGCCGTCCTCGACGAGGCCGGGCAGAGCACGATGCGGTGACATCTGCACCCGGCCGACGGTGAGCGCTCCGACGTCGCAGATCTCCATCCGGAACCGGAACTGCGTCACGTCGGGGACGGACAGCTCGGTGCGGTTCCCGGCATCGGAGGCCATCGCCTCGAAGCCCGGCCGGCCGCGCAGTTCGATCTTCCGATACACCGTCGCTCCTTCCGCCCCGGAGCGTCCGTGGCTCGGTGCGTCAGCGTGGCACGCGGCACCGGCCGGCGCGGGGGATACGGGCAGACGGATGGCTCACACTCAGCGGACGATCGGGTACGAAGGTCTCTGGCGCCGCCTCCCCGGCCGGATCATGCTGGACCCATCGGGCGCCCGCACCGACGAGTCGGCGTCCGGGGGAGGTCGACGGTGTCCACTCCTGGTTCGTACACATCCCAGGTTCGGCGCGACGGTCCGCGGCGTCCGGACACGGCGTCGACGGTGCTACTCGCCTGCGGGATCGTGTCGTCGCTGCTGTATGTGGGAGCGCACGAGGTACTCGCGGCCGCCCTCTACGACGGCTACGACCGCTTCGATCAGGCGATCAGCGAGTTGACGTCGGTCGGCGCGCCGACGCGGGCACCCCTGACCGTCGTGGGATTCGTGTACGACGCGCTGATCGTTGCCTTCGGAATCGGCGTGTGGCGCACGGGCCGTGGCGTCCGCCCCCTGCGCATCGTGGGAGTTCTCCTGGTGGCCTACGCATTCGTGGGACCACTGTGGCTACCGTTCCCGATGACCGGACGCGAGAACATCGAGGCCGGGGCCGCGATGCCGCTCGCCGACACGATGCACCTGGTGCTCAGCGCGGTGACGGTGTCGCTGTGGTGCGCGCTCATCGGGTTCGCGGCCGCTGCCTTCGGTACCTGGTTCCGGGTCTACTCCGCCGTCACGGTCGCGACGATCCTGGTGTTCGGCGCATGGACGGGCCGGTACGTCCCGGCCGTCGCCGCCGCCGAACCCACCCCCGGCATGGGCGCGGTCGAACGGGTGATGTTCGGTGCGTTCGTGCTGTGGATCGCGGTGCTGGCGGTCGTCCTGCTCGCCGGCCGACCGGCGTCATCGGGTGCCGAGCGACGTGCCGTCGTCCGGGGCGAGCCAGCGTGAGATCAGCGCATCGAGGGTGCCGTCCTGCGCGAGTGCACGTTGCGCATCCTCGAGTTCGCCACGCAGCACGTCGTCGCCGAGGCGCACCGCGAGCGCGATCTCCTCGCGGGTGATGCCGTACTCGACGACGTCGACGTGGGGGCGGTCGCGCGTGAGCCACCTCAGCACGGGACCGAGTTTCATGAAGGCGTCGCAGCCGCCGGTCGACAACTCGTCCAGGGCACGGTCGATCTCGTGGTACGCATACACCCGGATTCCGCCGATGCGGCCTTCGGCGAGAAGGCGTTTCACCACCGGTTCGCTGGTGTTGCCCTGCTGCACCCCGACGGTCAGGCCTGTCAGGTCTGCCACCTCTCGCACCGCGGGATGGCGGGCGGTGTCCACCGCCAGGGACTGCCCGGACCCGAAGTACGGCGCGCAGAACGCGGCCCGCTCCCGGCGCGACCCGGTGACGGTGGTGCCGGAGGCGACGACGTCGAAGCGCCCCGAGGCCAGCTCGTCGAAGATCGTCTCGAAGTCGTCGCCCTCGTGCGGGACCAACTCCCAGCGCCGGCCGAGACGCCGGGCAAGCGCCCGGGTGAGATCGATGTCGAATCCGACGGGCCGGTCCCGCTTGTAGAACTCGAACGGTGGGTCGGGCATCGCCGATCCCACCCGGAGCGGGGAGGCCGGGGTGGTCATCGCGGGCGGCCCGGGTGAGGCCGGACCCGTGTCGTCACATCGGTTTCGGACATCGGCAACGGTCCCGTCGGTTGTGCCTGTCCGTTCCGTCGCACACTTGTCGGCACCCACTCATTGTGCGCGGCCGCCCGCCCGCAATCCAGATTCGCGAGCGGTTCAGGCGCTGGTGGCCAGCGCCGCTGCGAGCCCGAACGCGACGGACGTCGCGGCGACCTCGAGCACCGCGTTGCGCAGCGACACCTCCGCGGTGACCCGGTGCGCGGCCGCGGCCGGCACCCACGTCCGTCGCCACCACCACGCCAGCGCCAGCAGCGCCAGCAGGGTCAAGGCCTTGGCGAGCACGATGCGGCCGTAACCGGTGTCGATCAGGGCCTCGACCGAGCCGAGCCGAACGGCAGCGTCGACGACGCCCGTCGCGGCGAGCACGACGACGCATCGCGCCGCGAGCACCGAGTAGCGGGGGAGCAGCCGGGCCCACGCGCCGCGGGACCGGACCGTCAGGGCCAGCGCGACGAGGGTGCCGAGCCACAGCGCCGCAGCGAGCGCGTGCGCCGCGTCGAGCGGCGATCCGAGGATCTGCTGCGACATGTGCCCGGTGACCGGCCGGGCGATGAGCGCCAGCGCCGCGGCGACGAGGACCGGCACCGTCGACCACGTCGCCGACCGGCGATATGCGAGTGCCGCGACGACGGTGCACACCAGCACGCACACCAGCGCGGCCACCCCGATCCGGCCGGTGCCCGCGCTGCCGAGATACTCCGCGAAACGCGACAGCCCGAGCCGGGACACCGGGACGTTCGTCGTGTCCGCGGCCTGTTGCACGAGTTGCACGAGCTCCGTCAGGACCCAGATCCCGCCGAGCCCGGCGATCGCGCGCCAGAGGTCGGCCGGGGCGACTGGGGGCCGCCGCTCGTCGCGCACCATGACGCCGAGCGCGGCCAGGCCGAGCACCGTCGCGCCCAGGCACAGCGACAGCGCCCGGACCCAGCTCGACGCGGCCGGGTTCGCCAACAGCCAGCCGGCGACGACGCCCGCGGTGGCGCCGACGCCGGCGGTGAGCAGCCACGCGCGGTGCGCGGCGGTGCCGGTGCCGCTCGTCGTCAACGCTCGGCCACCGGCGTCAGGCCTTCTTCGGCTTGCGCAGCACGAACCACAGCACGCCGGCGAGGACGACGACGCCCACGACGACGAAGATCCACACGGCCGGGCCGCTGTCCTCGTCACTGTCGGACGCGGGCGCCGCGGCACCGGCGGCGGCCGCCGCACCGGGGGCGCCCGGGCCGTCCTGCGTGAGGGTGAAGACCTGGGTGCCGGTGACGGGATGCCCGTCCGCGGAGGTCACCCGGTAGGCGATGGTGTACTCGCCGGCCGGTCCGAGATCGCCGACCGCCACGGACACGGTGGCGTCCTCGACGAGGGGGTCGCCCTTGGACCACAGGTTGCCGTCCGGGCCGACGACGGTCAGGGCGGCGAAGGATTCCTGCAGGGCCTCGTTGAAGGTCAGGCTCACGCGTTCGGGGCCCTGGGCGATCTGCTCGCCCGGTGCGGGCGTGCTGGCGATGACGACCGAGTGGGCGGCGGCCGGCCCGGCAGCGAACAGCAACGCTGCCGCGACCGCGCCGAGGAGCCCGGCGAGCCGGGCGAGAACGAGTGGGGTCTGTCGCCGGCGTGCGGCGACCGTGTTCGGAATGTTCATGGATTTCTCTCTCCGGTGGGGTGGGTCGCGGTCATGCCGCGACCGGCGGCCCCCGCCGGGAGATGCCCGGTGCCGCCCGTGCTGCCGCGATCGACCGCGCCGTCGCGGGTGGCAGCAGCGTCCGAACCGCCTCGACGCGAGGAGGCGCGGTGAGCCACGCGGCCCGCACCGCCCGGGTCAGCGGCCCGCACAGGCGTTGCGCCGCCTCGAGCAGGACCGCGCACGCGACGACCGCGACGGTGTGCGCGGCAAGCATCGGCACCGACGTGTGCAGATGGCCCGTGGTCACCGCGGCCAGCACCAGGTGCGTCGCCACCTGCCCGCCCGCGAGCAGCACGATGGTGGGCACCGCGCGCAGGTGGGCCGCGACGAGCCCGACCCCGGCCGCGACGGCGACGAGCAGCGTCACCTCGGCATTGCCGGGCACGCCGCCGCCCGCGCTGCCGTGGGCGGCGACCGCCAGGGCGGCGGTCAGCGCTCCCGCGGCGGTGCCGCGCAGGGTCGAGCCGGGTGCCACGGTGGTCGTCGCTAGCGCACGCCGAGCCGGGCCAGCAGGTCGGCCTCGATGCCGTCCAGTTCCCGTGAGATGCCGGCGTGTGCGGCCTTGCGGCGCGGCGCCGGCATCTGCTCGGCCGCGTGCACCGCCGCCGTCAGGTCGCTGAGCCGGCCACGGATGGCGTCGGCGAACTTCTGGGTTTCGGCGTCCTTGGGGTGGCGCTCGAGGATCTCGGCGAGCGACTTCTCGGCCCCGGCGATGCGGGCGCTCAGGTGCGCGCCGTGCCCGGTGTACTCGCCGAGCTGGTCGACGGCGACGCCCATGCGCTGGGCGCGCGCGGCGTCGAGCTGGCCGCGCAGCGCGGTCACGCCCTGGTACACCAGCGGCACGAGGACCGGTGCGAGCAGTCGCACGACGGCGAGGTAGCGCCGGACCTTCGCCGCGGTGAAGCCCTTCTGCGTGGCGGCCTTCTCCTGTGCCTTGAGCGTGGCGATCTGCTGCTTCTCGACCCGGGACTGCGAGGCGATCAGCGCCTTGTCGGCCTTGACCTGCGCCTTGGCCGCCTTGATCTCGGCCTTCGCCAGGCGGCTGTCGCGCCTGCGCTGATTCTTCGCGTTGAGTTTGGCCTCGAGCTTCGCCTTGTGCTTGAGAGCCTTCGCCTCCGCCTTGCGGGTGGCGCGGCGCTTCCGCCTGCTGAACAACGCCATCGAACAGGACCCTCCATTCGGTGTACGGCGCCCACGGCGCCACGATCAGCCTATCCGTGACGGTCGTTTCCGGTTGATCCTAGGTGGGCGAATACTGTTCTTCACTGTGAACGTATCCAGCGAGAGGCGGACCTCGCCGGTCCTGATCGAGGCGAGCGCGCTGACCCGGTGCCGGCACCGTGTCCATCTGGACGCGGCTTTTCCGGACGCGTTGAGCGCGGCCCCGGAGCACCCGGGAGCCAAGCAGCGGCAGGAGGCGGCGGCCACGCACCGCGAGGCCGTGCGCCAGCGGCTGTTCGACGCGAACCCCGGCGAGTGGGTGTGGATCGATCCCGAGGGACCGGCGTCGCGGCGCGCCGAAGCCACCCTCGACGCGTGCCGTCGCGGCGTGAACCGGATCTGGGGCGCGGTCCTGCCGGCGGAACCCGACACCGGCCGGCGCGGCCGGGCCGAAATCCTGCTGCGCGACGTCGAGCGCGGCGGCTACATCCCGGTGATCGTGGTCAATCACAAGGTCACCGACCCGGGCCGCGGTGCGACGACCTCGGGGCTGTTCGTGTGGGAGCCGATGGTCGACGAGACCCGCAAGGTGCGCGGGCAGGTGCGCGACCAGATGCGGGTGGCCCACCTGTACCGGATGCTCGAGCGTCACGGGCTGGCCAGCCCCGCGCAGGTCGGGGGCGCCATCGGCTACGGCGGCGACTGCATCCTCGTGCACGACCTCGGCGCGATTCTCGAGGACTACGACACGCGGCTGGCCGACCGGCTCGCGATCGCCCGGGGCGAGACCCCGACGGAACCGTCGCAGATCGGGGAGTGCAAGACCTGCCCGTGGTGGCCACGGTGCCGCGAGCAACTGAGCGCGACGCACGACGTGTCCCTGGTGGCGCCGGGGCAACGCGCGACGGTGCTGCGCGAGCTGGGTGTGCACACGATCGACGAGCTGGCCCGCTGGGAGGGGGACCCGCCCGAGGTCTGGCCGCAGGGCTCGTTCGAGGACACCGTCGTGGTGGCCAAGGCGTGGCTGGCGGGTGCGCCGCTGGTGCGACGGCACGACCACGTGCACGTGCGACGGGCGGACATCGAGATCGACATCGACATGGAGAGCTACCACGAGCACGGCGCGTACCTGTGGGGCACGCTGCTCAACGTCGACGGGATCTCCGCGTACCGGGCGTTCGTCAGTTGGGATCCGGTGCCGACCGACGACGAGGCCCGCTCGTTCGCGGAGTTCTGGACGTGGCTGTCCGCGGAGCGCGCCGCCGCCGCGGCGAGCGGCAAAACCTTTGCAGCCTACTGCTATTCCCGTACCGCGGAGGACAAGTGGCTGCTCGGCTCGGCCCGCCGGTTCGCCGGCTTCCCGGGGGTGCCGACCGAGGCCGAGGTGCGCGAGTTCATCGACTCGCCGCAGTGGGTGGACATCTACCAGGTCGTCACCGATCAGTTCGTGTGCCCGAACGGCAAGGGGCTCAAGAAGATCGCGCCGATCGCGGGTCACCGCTGGCGCGACGAGGAGGCCGGCGGCGAGGCGTCGATGAGCTGGTACCGCGAGGCCGTCGGCTACGACGGGGATCCGGACCCGCAGCAGCGACGCCGGCTGCTCGAGTACAACGAGGACGACGTGATCGCCACGAAGGTGCTCCGCGAGTGGATGAGCGAGCGTGCGGTGCACGAGATCCCGCACATCTCGGACCTGTAGGTCACTGCCGCGGTGCGGCGCCAGGTCACTGCCGCGGTGCGGCGCCAGGTCACTGCCGCGGGGGCGGCACCGCCTCGGCGAGCCTGATCAGGGCGTCGACCACCGGTGGGCCGAACATCACGGGATCGTTGTGCTCGGCGCCCGGCAGGGCCACCTTCTCGACGAGCCGACGGGCGGCGGCGGCCACGGTTTCGCTCTGCCCGGGCGGGACGATCGTGTCCGCGGTCCCGTACACGACGGTGATCGGCACGTCGAGTCGCGCGACGGTCTCGGCGACCGGGAAGCGGTCCCACATGAGCGCGGTGGGCAGCAGCGGGTAGTGGTGCCGGCCGACGGTGGGCAGATCGACGAACGGCGAGCGCAGCAGCATGCCGGCGGGTGGATGCTCGGCGGCGAGACCGGTCACCACCCCGGTGCCCAGGCTCTCCCCGAGGTAGAGCAGCCGGTCCGGAGGGACGTTCTCGCGCTCGAGGAGGTACTGCCGGGCGGCGCGCACGTCGCGGGCGAGGCCGTCCTCGCTCGGGCGGCCGGGGTTGCCGCCGTAGCCGCGGTAGTCGAAGAGCAGGGTGTCGAAACCCGCCTGGGCGAGTGCCGTCGCCAGCGGAGCGCGGTCGAGGCGGTTGCCGCCGTTGCCCGAGGCGAGCAGCACCGTGAAGCCGCGCTCGGAGTTGCCGGCCGGGACGAACCAGGCGCCGAGTTCGAGCCCGTCGGAGGTCGTCAGCCGCACGTCGCGGGCTCCGGGGATCAGCGACTGCGCCGGCGGGGGCGGGGACCGGTCGGGCAGGTAGATCAGCCTGCGCTGCCCGAACCACAGCACCGAGGCGAGCACCGCGACGACCGCGACCACGAGCCATACCAGGCGCATGAGTTGCATGGTGTGTCCTTCGGGCGGCCCTGGCAACCCGAAGGACACACCGGCGGCGGAGCCGCCTACCGCGGCGCCATGCGCAGCGCGCCGTCCATGCGGATGGTCTCGCCGTTGAGGTAGTCGTGCTCGGCGATCATCTGCACCAGCTGGGCGTACTCGGCCGGCTGGGCGAGGCGGGACGGGAAGGGCACGCCCGCCTCGAGGCCCTTGCGGTACTCCTCGGTGACGCCGGCGAGCATCGGGGTGTCGACGATGCCGGGGGCGATGGTGTTGACCCGGATGCCGTACTGGGCCAGGTCGCGGGCCGCGGGGACGGTCATTCCGTGGACGCCGCCCTTGGAGGCCGAGTACGCGATCTGGCCGATCTGGCCCTCGAACGCGGCGACGGAGGCGGTGTTGACGATGACGCCGCGCTGGCCGTACTCGTCGACGGGCTCGGTCTTGGACATCGCGTCGGCTGCCAGGCGCAGCACGTTGAACGTGCCGAGCAGGTTGACGGTGATGACGGTGCGGAACAGCTCGAGGTCGTGCGGGCCGTTCTTCGACAGCACCCGGCCGGCCCAGCCGACGCCGGCGCAGTTGACGACGATGCGCAGCGGCACGCCCGAGGCGACGATCTGGTCGACGGCGGCCTGCACGTCCTCGGCGCTGGTGACGTCGGTGGCGATGAGGGTGACGCCGGCGGGCGCCTTGTCACCGACGCGTTCGATGGACTGTGCGAGGTCGAGACCGAAGACGGTCGCGCCGGCGTCGGCGAGACGCTGGGCGGTGGCTGCGCCGAGACCGGACGCCGCGCCGGTGACCAGTGCGGCGGTTCCCTGAATTTCCACTGCCGTGCTCCTTTCGTGGCGCCACCGTTCGGCGTGCGCCTTGTCGACGGTGGCACCTTAGCGCGCGCTAGCTCCGCTCGGTGCGCGGCGGCGGGCCGCATGCCGTCCTCTGGGGAGGGCGCGGACGTGGTTGCCGGTGCCGGTGGAGCCGCTCGACACCCGCCGGCGCGCAGAGCCGGAACCTACCGCCGGTCGCCACGTCCGAGGCGCATCGCGCCGATTCCGGCGGCGACGAGGCACGCCGCGGCGCCGAGCAGCAGCCCGGCCCGCCCGCCCCACTGCTCGCTGACCCACCCCGCGATCGGGCCGCCGACGGCGGTGGAGCCGAGGAAGGCCACGGCGAACAGCGCCATCACCCGCCCGCGCATGCCGGGGGCCGCGGCGAGCTGCAGGGAACTGTTGGTGGTGGCGGTGAACGCGACGCTGAGGACGCCGACCAGCACCATCGCGGCGAGCATGAGCTCGAGGGTGGGCGCTGCCGCGGCCGCGAGCAGCACCACGCCGAACACTGCGGAGGTGACCACCACAGCGGTCGTGCCGGTGCGACCCCAGGTGGCGACGGCGAGACCGCCGACGACGGCACCCGCACCCATCGCGGCGGTGAGGAATCCGTAGGTCTCGGCGCCGGCATCGAAGGTCTGTCGGGCGACGACGGGCAGCACCACTTGGAACTCGTACGCCAGGCAGCCCACCAGTGCCATCATCAGCAACGGAACCGCGAGAGCCGGGGTCTGCCGCACGTGCGCGAAGCCTTCGCGGAGCTGCCCGCGGGCACGGGCGGCGGGTGGCGACGGGCGCAGCAGGGACAGGTCCAGGCCCGCGAGCGAGGCGACGACGGCGACGAAGCTGAGCGCGTTGAGCAGGAAGCACACCCCGAGGCCGCCGACGGCGATGATCAGTCCCGCGACGGCCGGGCCGATCAGGCGCGCGACGGACGCCAGCACCGATTGCAGACTCACGGCGTTGCGCAGGTCCTCCGGCCCGACGAGCTCGAGCATGAACGACTGGCGGGCGGGGTTCTCGAAGCACTGCTCGAGGCCGAGGCCGACGGCGAGGACGTAGACGTGCCACAGCTGGACGGCGCCGGTGACGGTGAGCAGACCCAGGACGAGGGCCTGCACGCCCATCGCGGACTGCAGGCCGATCATGAGCCGGCGCTTGTCGACGCGGTCGGCGACCACACCGCCGTAGGGGCCGAGCAGCAGCATCGGCACGGTCTGCAGGGCCAGGACGAGGCCGATGGCCGTGCCGGAACCGGTGAGTTCGAGCACCAGCCAGGACTGGGCGACCGTCTGCATCCACGTGCCGATCAGGGAGATCGCCTGTCCGCTGATGTAGCGACGGAAGTTGGCGCCGCGGAAGGCGGCGAAGGTCTGTCCGCGCAGGTCGGCGAGGACGGTCATCGGCGTTCCTCTGCGGAGCGACGGCACATCTGCTCGGCGAGCGCTTCCAGCGCCGGCAGGGCGTCGTGCAGGGCGTGGAGCCGATCGGGGGACAGTTCCGCGAGGTGCTCGGTGAACACCGCGGTACGCATGCGACGCAGGTCGGCGAAGGTGCGGGCACCGGTGTCGGTGATGTGGGCGCGGACGACGCGCTTGTCGTCGGGATCGGGGGAGCGGGTGAGCAGCCCGGCGTCCTCGAGCTTGCCGAGCATCCGCGAGAGCATGGTGGGGTTGAGGCCCTCGATCTCGGCGAGTTCGCGCACGCCGACGGTCTCGCGGCGGGCGACGGTGGCGAGGATCGAGAACTGGGAGCGGGTGAGTCCACCCGCCCCGGTGGTGCGGCGGTCGACGCGGCGCGCGATGCGGCCGAGCGCCACGCGCAGGCGGTTGACGTCTTCTTCGTCGAAGCGATCGTGTGCGGTCGTGATGCCACCTCCATTTAGTTGCCTATCGGCAAGCATACTCCTGGGGAGGCGGCCGCGTAGGCGTCCGGGGTGCGCGCTCTACCGTTCGGCGGAGTCCGAGGGAACGGGGACCGGTCGAGCTTCGGCGCGGCGGCGCAGCAGGGCACGACCGGCCACGGCGGCGAGCGCGAGGGAGAACGTCGCACCGCCTGCGACGGGGCCGACGGGCGAGCCGGGGACCAGGCCCTCGCCGAGCATCCAGGCGCCGAACCCGAAGAACAGCGCCGCCGCCGCCAGCCGGATCGCGTTCTCCGGCAGGTGCCTGCCGAGGACGGCACCGAGGACGATGGCCAGGGCGTCGGCGGCCACCATGCCGACCGTCGAGCCGACCCACACGCCGGCCCAGTCGTTGTCCGCGGCCAGGGTGATGGTGGCGAGCATGGTCTTGTCGCCGAGTTCGGCGAGGAAGAAGGCCGACAGGACGGCCAGGAAGGCCGAGCGGGTGACGCGGGCGGCCTTACCCTGCTCGTCCTCGTCGAGGGAGTCGCCGCGCAGTGTCCACAGGCCGAAGAACAGGAAGGCCAGGCCGCCGACTACCGCCATGGCCGAGGTGGGGATCGCAAGACCCAGGTAGTGACCCACGGCGACGGAGACGAGGTGCACCGCGGTCGTGGCCGCGAGAATGCCGGACAGCACCACCCACCACCGGTAGCGAAGCGCGAACGTCATCGCCATGAGCTGCGACTTGTCGCCGAGCTCGGCCACGAACACCACGGCGAAACTCAGAACCAGGGCGGACCACATTCCGGGTTGCTCCTCCTCGTGTCGATGTGGAGGAGGTGGGGACCTTCCTCCGGCCGGGCGACGCGGATGCGTCACGGCCGAAGGTCTCGCCCACCGGTGCGGATTCCGGTTCGCCGGGCCGGGCTGAACGCCAGTATGTCGACCGGGCGATTGCGGGCTACTCCCCTTCGCTTAGGCAACCATAATTGGCACGGCGCGAAATCGCAAAGGCGCCAACAAGTTTGGTAACCCGAACTTTCGGCTGCGGGTACCGGTCAGGAGGCGAGCAGCATGGCCAGAACCGCGGTGTCGGGATCGCTGTTGGGGTCCACGCCGACCCGGCTGACCAGCGACGTCACCGTCCCGTCGGCCTCCGCCTCCACCCACGCGGCCCGGTGTTCGAGACCCAGGTGCGGCAGCCCCGGCAGCAGCACGCAGCCCGAGGCCGCCCCCGTGCACTCCGGCAGCGACGGCCGGGTCTCGGACGGCGGGTGGAGCACGATCAGGGCGGGCGGCTGATGCGCCGCGAACCGGCCCGGTTCCACCGCCTCGTCGCCGATCACCGGTCCCTCCGCGAGGACCAGGCCCACCGTGCCCGGCTCGGGGTCGTCCGGCAGCTCCTCGCGCACCCCGAACACCGTCGAGGTGGTCAGCAGGCCGGGCAGCGACGCCACCCGCACCGTCACCGCGAGCAACTGCGCCCACTCGCGCGTGCTCTCGGGCCACCGCCCCGACACCACGAATCCGCGCAGGGATCCTGCGGTGTGGAAGGCGGCGAGGCCGATCTGTTCGTTCCCGTTCATCCCGCTACCTCCTCGGTGTGACCACAGTCGATGACCGATACACGCCGTTGGGTAGGTGAAGAATGACCGTTTCGTCCGCTGGCACACAAGAGCCCCCGAGTGCCAGCTACGTCCGAGGCCCCTCGAACACGTGGAGGGGACGCCGGAATCCGGCGTCCCCTCCACGGCGTGCGACGCGACTAGACCAGCAGACCGGAGGTCTGGGTGCGGGCGCGCTCGAAACGGGCCTGCACGTCGGCCCAGTTGACGATGTTCCAGAATGCCTTGACGTAGTCGGCCTTGACGTTCTGGTACTGCAGGTAGAAGGCGTGCTCCCACATGTCGAGCATGAGCAGCGGGGTCAGGCCGATCGGGATGTTGCCCTGCTGGTCGTACAGCTGGACGATGATCAGGCGCTGGCCGATGGAGTCCCAGGCCAGGATGGACCAGCCGGAGCCCTGGATCGAGTTGGCGTTCGCCGAGAAGTGGTCGCGGAAGGCGTCGAAGGAACCGAACGCGTCGTCGATCGCGGCACCGAGCTCACCGTCCGGCTTGTCGCCACCCTCCGGCGACAGGTTCTTCCAGAAGACGGAGTGGTTGGTGTGGCCGCCGAGGTGGAAGGCCAGGTCCTTCTCCAGCTTGGTGGCCTGCGCCGCCATCGTGCCGTTCTCCCGCGCCTCCGCCATCTTCTCGAGGGCGGTGTTGGCGCCGGCAACGTAGGTCGCGTGATGCTTGCTGTGGTGCAGCTCCATGATCTTCGCCGAGATGTGCGGCTCGAGCGCGGCGTAGTCGTAGGGCAGGTCCGGAAGTGTGTACTCAGCCACGAAGGGTCCCTTCTGTTCGGGCCCGGTGGGGCCCGTGCGTGATTTTCAAGTACTCCTGGGTTTCCACCCAAACCCATAAGTACACCCTCTGCAAGATCGCCCCCGCAGCCGGTCGGCGCCGGGACATCGGGCGCCGCCACGTCGACCTGGAGCAGACGGGTCGTCTACCTGCGGAAACGCCGCGCAATTCGGCCGGCACGTGAACGCCCGCTTAACATCGGCGGGTGTTTCGGCCCTTCGCGAGCGACGGGACGCGCGATGCCCCGGCGCCGCGCGTGGACCTGCCGGGTGTGAACCTGCTCCGCACCATCGCGGTCCTGGCGGTGCTGTACTCGCACATCTCCTTCTATCTGATCGACGACCTCGGCACCGGCTGGTGGGTCATCGACGTCGTGTACCGGGTGTTCGTCGAGGGCGCGGGTCTCAACCAGCACCTGTCCTTCCTCGGCGTCGCGATGTTCATGACCCTGACCGGGCTGCTCATCACCCGCTCCGCCATCCGCGACGAACCGCGCCGCTTCCTCGTCGCCCGCAGCGCGCGGCTGATCCCGGCGTTCTGGGTTGCGATCCTGGTCGCGATCCTGCTGGTGCGGCTCGGGGTCAACGGCATGTTCAGCGGCCAGACCGGCGTCTCCGACGTCGAAGCCGTACTCAGCTTCTTCCTGGGCGGGTTCTTCCTGAAGCCCGAGGTGGCGGTGCTCGGGGTCACCTGGACCCTCGCCGTGCAGATCACCTTCTATCTGTACTGCGTGGCCGCCCAGCCGCTCCTGCGCACCCGGCCCATCGTCGTCCCCGTCCTCGGGGCAGTGGTGTGCATGCTGGTGCTGCTGTACAACCTGTACCTGCCCGAGCCGTACACCGTGCCGTTCCTGTCCAAGGTCGCGGCCACGATGCCGACCGTGTTCCTGGGTCAGATCGTGTACCTGGGCTGGGCACGGGCGACGTCCCGTCGCTGGCTGATCGTCGCGTTGCTCGCCCAGGTCCAGGTGATCCACCTGGCTACCGACTACCACGTGTACTGGGCCGGCAGCCGCTACCTGTGGACCATCGTCGTGGTCACCGCGTGCGTGGTGCTGGTCTCCCGCATCGACGGCCGCTTCGCCCGCTCGCGGGTGCTGCACTGGACCGCAACCCGCAGCTACGCGATCTACCTGGTGCACACGCTGGTGCTGTACCGGGTGTACGAGAACACGGTCGCCCACCTCGGGCGCACCGGGGCCGTGCTCGCCTTCCTGGTGGTGTGCGCGGCCGTCTCCGAACTGCTCTACCGCGGCGTCGAGGTGCCGGCCGCCCGCTGGATCAGCGCCCGGTGGCTCCCACCCCGCCCGTCGCCCCAGGTCACGGCCGAGGCAGAACCCATGGATAAGCCGCGCGCGTAACATCGAGGCATGTCCTGGTTCGACGACATCCTCGCCCGTGCGGGTTCGAAATCGGTGATGGTCGCGCAGGAGCAGGCGCTGCCCGGTCGCGCCGAGCCGCTGCCCGTCCCCGACACCCACTACGTGAACGGACACCGCCTCACTCCGCCGTTCCCCGACGGAATGCAGACCGCCGTCCTCGGGATGGGGTGCTTCTGGGGAGCCGAGAAGGAGTTCTGGCAGCTCGAGGGCGTGTACTCCACGGCCGCGGGATATGCCGGCGGATACACCCCGAACCCCACCTACGAGGAGGTCTGTTCGGGCCGGACCGGGCACACCGAGGTGGTGCTGGTGGTGTTCGATCCGAAGGTGATCTCCTACGAGGGCATCCTCAAGCAGTTCTGGGAGAACCACGATCCCACCCAGGGCATGCGGCAGGGCAACGACCACGGCACCCAGTACCGCTCGGCGATCTACACGTTCGACGAGGGACAGATCGAGATCGCCGAGGCCACCGCCGAGAGTTTCGGCGCCCGACTCGCCGCCGCCGGCTACGGCGCCGTGACGACCGAGATCGCGCCGCTCACGCAGTTCTACTACGCGGAGGACTACCACCAGCAGTACCTGGCGAAGAATCCGAACGGGTACTGCCCCGTCCACGCCACCGGGGTGAGCTGCCCGGTCGGGCTCGGCGCCTGACGGCAGCGTCCCGTCCCGGGCGGATCGGCCGCGGCGACGTCCGGAGCTTCTGTGACGTTGGCCGCGACACCTTGCAGTCCTTAGCTGTGCGTATCACTCTGGAGTGAGGGAGCTGTCGCGGGGGAGAGGATCGAGGCCGAGATGACGGGGAACACGAGCGAGTATCTGCGGGTTCTGCGGCGAGGGCTGCGGGGTCGCGACCCGCTGGTCCGGCGCACCGATCGTGTCGAGGCGCGACTCGCGGTCGCGGTGCTGGTTCTTCTCCTGGCGGCTATCCCCCTCGCGGGCTGGGTCGGCGCCCGCACCTGGGACACCCAGTCCGCCCTCGCCGTGCAGCAGACGGCCGAGCGCACCCTCGTGACGGCGACGACGCAGGCCCCGGCCGAGACCACGGACGTCACTGCCGGCGAACTCGCGATGACGGCCTCCGCGTCCGCACCCGCCACCTGGACGTGGCGCGACGAGAAGCGCCGGGGCGACGTGACCGTGGACTACGGCACACCGGCCGGCGCCGACGTGCAGGTCTGGGTCGATCCGAACGGCGAACAGGCTCTCGCGCCGCTGAGCGCGACGAGCGCGAAGATCTCCGCGATCCTGGTCGGGGTCGCCCTCTGGTGCGCCGCGGCCCTGCTCGCCGCCGCGGTGTTCGGCTACGGCCGGTGGCGGCTGGATCGCACCCGCCGCCGGGAGTGGAGCCGCGAGATCGCGGCCTTCCTCGGTTCCACCAGCAGCCACTGACCGAGCCGGTTCGTCACACCTCCGGCATGACCTCCCGCGCCACCAGTTCGAGGTGGTCGAGGTCGGCCAGGTCCAGCACCTGCAGGTAGATGCGCTGCGACCCGGCCTCGGCGTAGCGGCCGATCTTGTCGATCACCTCGGCGGGTGTGCCGGCGAGGCCGTTCTCCCGCAGCTCGTCCACCTCGCGTCCGATCCGGGCGGCGCGGCGGGCGATCTCTGCCTCGTCGCGACCGCAGCACAGCACGAGCGCGTTGGAGTACGTCAGTTCGGCGGGATCGCGGTCGGCCGCGCGGCACGCCTCCTGCACGCGCGCGAACTGGGCCGCGGTCGCCTCCGACGACTGGAACGGGATGTTGAATTCGTCCGCGTACCGGGCGGCGAGGGCCGGGGTGCGGCGTTTACCGCCACCACCGATCACGATCGGCGGACCGGAACGCTGGTGCGGCTTGGGCAGCGCCGGCGAATCGACGATGCGGTGGTGCGCTCCCTCGTACGAGAAGGTCTCACCCACGGGCGTCTGCCACAGGCCGGTGATCACGGCCAGGGACTCCTCCAGCTTGTCGAAGCGCTCCCCGAGCGAAGGGAACGGGATCCCGTAGGCGAGGTGCTCCTCCTCGTACCAGCCTGCGCCCAGTCCGAAGTCGACCCGGCCGCCGCTCATGGCGTCGACTTGAGCGACGGAGATCGCGAGGGGGCCGGGGTGCCGGAAGGTCGCGGAGGTCACCAGCGTGCCCAGCCGGATCGTGGAGGTCTCCCGCGCCAGGCCGGCCAGCGTGATCCAGGCATCGGTCGGACCGGGCAGGCCGGCGGAGTTCATCGCGAGGTAGTGGTCGGAACGGAAGAAGGCGCCGTAGCCGAGCCGCTCGGCCGTCTGCGCGACGACGAGCAGGTCCTCGTAGGTGGCACCCTGCTGAGGTTCGGTGAAGATCCGTAGTTCCATGCCGTCGATCATTTCAGTTCGACGAAGACGATGTGGGTCGGCGTCGCACCGGCGTTCTCGGCGGAACGGACCCGCACGGGAGCCGGCCGCACTCCTCGGGCGCAACCGATCCCGACGTTTCGTCCCCGAGGCCCTTTCGCCGCACCCGCGGATCCGCCGGGGAAGCGGACGACGCGGTCGATCTTCGCGCTGCTGTGCGTGGTGGTGCAGAAGATGTCTGTGGGGCAATGGATGACGTGGGTACGCCGTCGTCTCACGGCCGAAATGTTCCCGGAGTGAGGCGATGTGCCGCTGTGGAAACTGTGCCTTCTGTGGATGAAGCTGTGGAAACTGTGGATAACTCCCGCGCGGAGGCGATTTCACGCGAGGCCCGGGACCCGGCGAATCGGACGGGTTCCAGTTTCGGCGGGGCCGCGCGGGATGCCTGTGCTCGCTGCATACGCCCCAGCGGCGTGCCAGTATTGACGATGTGAGCTTCTCCGACGTGCCCACCGTCAACGTCTCGGACGTGCCGCCGATCGGCCCCGAGGTCGTACTGCTCGACGTACGCGAAACCGACGAATGGGATCTCGGGCATGCGCCCGGGGCCCTGCACATCCCCATGAGCGACGTTCCCGCCCGCCTGGACGAGATCGACATCGACGCCGAGGTGTACGTCGTGTGCCGGCAGGGCGGACGCTCCCTCGCCGTCGTCGAATACCTCGCCCACGTCGGCTACGAAGCTATTCAGGTCCACGGCGGAATGGTGTCCTGGCAGCAGAACGGACTACCCCTCACCGCCGACGGCGAGACCCCGGCGAAGATCTATTGATGGCTGCCTACCAGATCTGCGTCCGCTGCGGGCACCGCTGGCCCGTGTCCTGGCAGCCCCGGCAGTGGTGCCCGGGCTGCCGCGGCCTGTTGCTGTCGCCCGACGACACCGCCGCCCCCGTGCTGCCGGGGCGCCGCAACTTCCGCTGGGTCGCACGGCCGCCGCAGGCCCGGTCCGCCGCGGACGGCCACCGGCCCCGGCGCCGGTCCGCTGGACCGACCCCGCACTACCGCGAGGTGCCGCGCTGGGGCCTTGCCGACCCGCGTCCGGTCGACGAACCGGCGGAGCCGTCGCGGGAGGAGACCCTCGCCGACCTCGCCCCGACGCTCCTCGCGGGCGCGGCCGTCGTGTTCGGTCTCGCCGCAGTCGCCGAGGCCGTGCGGTACGGGCTGCTGCTGTACAACCGCACGCGCCTCGTCGACCCCCTCGCTCTCGCCGCCTCCGACGCCCTGGTGTGGGCAACCCAGCTGTGCGGACCCGCCGTCGCCCTCGCCGCGGGTGTCGCGGCGACGCTGCGCCTGATCCGGGTGCGGCGACGACTGTTCGCCGCCCGCGGGCTCACCGACCCGCGCAGCCGGCTGTCGCTGCTGCTCGGCTGCCTCGTGCCCGGAGTGAACCTCGTGCTGCCCGGCGTCTTTCTCACCGAGGTCACCGGGCCCGACGACCCGCGGCTACGACGAGCCGTGCGTACGTGGTGGGTGCTGTGGGTGCTCGGCGGCGTGCTGTTCGTCGTCAACGTGTTGTGGCGGCAGCGGGACGCCCTGCAGGCGCAGGCCGACGGCGTGCTGCTCGCCGCCGTGACCGCGGCCCTCGCCGCGACCGTCGCCGTCGCGGCCCTGCACGTCGTGCGGCTGTTCGACCACCACGATCTGCGCGGCCGTCCTCGTCGCCTGCCCCGGCACACCGTGGCGACCGGCCCGAAGTACGAGCCCATCGCTCCGATCGAACCGGTCGGCGCTCGCACCGACGAGGTGCCGGCCTCGTGACCGGGGGCCGGGAACCGCGGGTCGTCGCGCACCGGGGCGCGTCCGCCGCCAAGGCCGAGCACACCCTCGCCGCCTACGAACTGGCGCTGCAGGAAGGCGCCGACGGTCTCGAGTGCGACGTACGGCTGACCCGCGACGGGCATCTGGTGTGCATCCACGACCGCACCGTCGACCGGACCTCCACCGGCAGCGGCATGGTGAGCGAGATGACCCTCGCCCAGCTCGAGGAACTCGACTACGGCACCCCCGGCGAGCCGGCGCGGCTGCTGACGCTGCGGCAGCTGATCGAGCTGACGCTCGATTGGACCAGCCGGCCCGTCAAGCTGTTCGTCGAGACCAAACATCCCGTGCGCTACGGCGGTCTCGTGGAGGCGAAACTCCTCGCCGAGCTGGCCCGCTTCCGGCTCGCGACCCCCGCCTCCGCGGACTTCTCCCGCGTGGTCGTGATGTCGTTCTCCGCGGCCGCGGTGTGGCGGGTGCGCAGGTCCGCACCGCTGCTGCCGACGGTGCTGCTCGGCGAGACGTCGCGCTATCTCGGCGGCAGTGCCGCCACCACCGTCGGTGCCACCGCGATCGGCCCGTCGATCTTCACGCTGCGTCAGCATCCCGAACTCGTCGACAAGGCGGCTGCCGCGGGCCGCGCCACCTACTGCTGGACCGTCGACGATCCCGCCGACGTCGACCTGTGCCGCGACCTGGGCGTCGGCTGGGTGGCCACCAACCATCCGGGGCGCACCAAGCTTCTGCTCGGCGCCTCCCGCGGCGTGTAGTTTTGCGCCGTGGCCAAGAAGAGTAAGAGAAACAGCGGACCCAAGCCCGGCGGCAACCGCGCCGCGAAGCTCGAGCAGCGGCGGCTCGCCCGGGAGGCCGAGGCCGCCACGGTCACCCGGCCGTTCGAGGGTCTCGCCCTCGAATGCGACCTGGTGGCCCTGCGCGAATTCGTGCCGTCGGCGGTGTTCCCGTTGCCGACGACAACCCCCGGCCGGGTCGTCCGGGCGGCCACGGTGCTGCCCGGCGCCGTCGCCGCTCTCGTCCGCGAGGAAGGGGACGAGACCGCCGCGTACATCGGGCTGCAGCTCGCTGCCGCCGGCCCCGACCCGGCCGCCGAACTCGGCGCCGCGCTCGCGTGGGCCCGGGAGGCGGACGCCGGGTCGTCCCTCGCCGTCGCCGAACCCGGACCGGACCGGCCGCGCCTGCACGACCTGATCGACGTCGACGTCGTCCCGGAGATCACCGTGTACCGGGATTTCGACTGGTGGATCCCCGAGGGCGTCGAGGTCTCGCCCGACGTCGCGAACACCGTCCGGCACGCCAACGATGCGATCATGCCGTCCGCGCGGCTCGAGGGCGAAGGACTCGTCGCCGCGTGGTGGGTCGACGCCGGGGAGAAGGCGCACCTGCGCTGGGTGCGACCGGAGGACGAGGACGCGCTGATGGCCGCGCTCTCGCGCGTACACGCCGCGGGCGGGCTGCACCTGGGGGACGGTTCCCGGTTCGCCGGGTCGTTCCGCACCCACGGGCTGCTCGTGCCGGTGTTCGATCTCGATCCCGAGCGGCACCCGGACGAGTGGGTCGCACCCACCGCCGAGTTCGGTGCCCGGCTCGACGAGGCGCTGGCCGTGGACGCGCCGCTCACCGGCGCCGAACGGCGCTCGCGTGACGGCCTGCGCAGCCGTCAGGTCACTCTGCGCTGAGCGAGTTCCGGCGGCAGCGACCCGGCCGGCGCGGGTCACGACGGCGGCGTCAGCAACTCCGGTGAGATCTGCTCGTCCCGGGCCAGGGCGTCGAAGAACGGGACGGCTCGCGACCGATCCCACACGAGCACGTTGCCGATCCCGGAGACGTCCTCGAAGCCGCCGACCGGGACGGTGGCGGTCACCGTCTCGCCCCGCATCGCCCACCCGAGCCGGGCCAGGTGCCACATGTGGTCGCCCTCGTCGACCCGCAGGGAACCGGCGACCCCGGAGGCCAGCGACCACATCCGGACCGGGTTCAGCAGCGTGCTGAGACCGGTGGCCTTGCTGAGCAGGGCGGACATGAACAACCGCTGGTTGTTCATCCGGTCGAGGTCGGCCAGCGCCGTCGCGCGGGTACGCACGAAGCCGAGGGCTTGCGGACCGGTGAGTTCCTGGCATCCCGCCGGCAGGGAGATTCCCGCCAGCGGATCGTCGATGGCCTGCGGCAGGCACACGTCCACACCGCCGAGGTCGTCGACGATCGAGGCGAAGCCCCCGAACCCGATCTCGGCGTAGTGGTCGATGTGCACCCCGGTGGCGCCCTCGACGGTCTGCACCAGCAGCGACGGGCCACCCAGCGCGAACGACGCGTTCAGCTTGTCCTGGCCGTGGCCGGGGACCGGGACGTACGAATCGCGGGGGAGGGACACCATCGTGGTGGGCCCGCCACCGCTGGGCACATGGATCAGGATGACGGTGTCGGTGCGGTCCGGGCCGGTCTCCCCGCCCGTCGCGAGTTCCTGCTCCTGCTCCGCGCTGAGGCCGGTGCGACTGTCCGAGCCCACCAGCAGCCAGTTGGTCCCCGGGGTGTCGCCGATGCGGTCGGGGTAGTCGGCGAGCGCCTCGACGCGGGTGAGCTTGCCGTCGAGGTAGACGGCACCGGCGCCGACGAGGGCGATCAGCACGAGCACGACGATCGCGGCACGGCGCACGACGCGACGGGCGACGCCGGGCCGGCGGCGCGGGGCCGGTTCGGGCGCGGGCGGGGCGGGCCGGCGCCGCGGCGGGGGCGCCGACGGTGGGGGCGGCGCCGCGCGGCGCGGCTCGTCGTACCGCTCGGGAGTCTGGGTGGGCGCCCAGTCGCGCTGTTGCCTCGGCGGCGGTGGTGGTGGCGCCGGCCGCTGCTGCCGCGGCGGGGGCGCCGGCGGCCGGTACTGCGGGGTGGGCGCCTGCGACCAGGCCTGCTGCGGGCCGGGGGGACGTCCGTCGCGGCGGATGATCTGCGGTCCCTCCGGCGGTGGGGGCCGGTCCATCGGTGCCGGTCGGCGCGGCGGCGGCATCTGCGGAGGCTGCCGCGGCGGCCGGGGTCGAGGGTCGGGATGGTCGCCGTTCACGACCTCCCAATGTACGCAGGCCGGGTCAGGGCAGCCAGGACACGTGCCCGCGAAGTGCCTGGTAACCGACAAATGCGACGCTGTCGATCAGGGCGTGCGCCACCACCAGCGGCCACAGCTGCGACGTGCGCTGCCAGTACCGGCCGAACACCAGGCCCATCACGACGTTGCCGATCCCGCCTCCGACCCCTTGGTACAGGTGGTAGCTGCCGCGCAGCAGCGCCGACGCGAGCAGGGACGAGTTCTCCGACCAGCCGAGCTGCCGCAGCCGGGTGATCAGGTACGCGACGACGAGGACCTCCTCGGCGGCGGAGTTGGCGATCGCCCACAGCACCAGCGCCGACAGCCGCCACCAGTAGTCCTCGAGGGTGCTGGGTGCGACGGTGAGGTTGAGACCCACCGCGCGCGCCACCAGGTACAGGCCGAGGCCGGGGATCCCGATGAGCGCGGCGAGTCCCACTCCCGGCAGCAGGCCACGCCGGAACTGGTCGCGGGCGAAACCGATCGCCCTCGGGCCGATGCCGCTGCGCCAGAGCAGGTACACGCCCAGCGCCGCCCACGCCAGCAGCCGCACGATGCCGAGCAGCTGCCGGGCCAGGTCGATGAACTGCTGCGACGAGCGGGGAACGTTCAGCGCCACGGTCTGGTCGGACAGCGGCGCCGGCGCCAGCGCCGACTCGAGCAGCGACAGCATCGACGACAGGCCGCTCAGGCCGAACGTGACGAGCAGGACGATGGTGATCTCGATCCACAACGCGCGCCGGCCCGACGGGTCGAGGGGCTCGGCCGGTCGGCGCGGGGGCGGGGTCAGCCAGGTGCGGATCGTCACGGTCGCGATTGTGCCGGGTCGCCGCGGACCGCTCACCTCCTGATCGCGTCCCGGCGGGAGTCGAGGCCCGGCTTGCGGGAGATCGAGCGGGGCGATCTCCTCCGCCGTCCTCGGTGTGCGGAGGTAGGCGAGTATCTCCCGCTCCCGGGCGGACAGCCCGACGGCCGGGACCCCCGCAGCCGCGAGAATGACGAAAGACGTTCGCTCCGATAATCATTCGAATTCGGAGTCGGCGTCTATGCTGTCGCCATGTTGCTCATCGGAATCCTCGTGTTCGGGATGGTCGTCGGCGCCGCGGCCCAGTTGCTGCTGGGCAGGTCGACGGGAGGGATCAATTGGCCCCTCGCCTTCGCTGCCGGGCTCGCCGGGTCGTTCGTCGGCGGGCTGCTCGTCAGTCTTCTGGCCGGCGACGGACTGTCGCTACGGCCGAGCGGGATCATCGGCTCGCTCGTGGGGGCGCTGCTCGTCACGGGTGCGGTGGGCTGGTGGCGGGCGCGTTCCGCCACGCCGAAGCCTTGATCCGCGGAGCGGCCTGTCACCAGAAGTCGAGGGCTTCCGCGAGCGCGGTGGACTGGGCGTGGGTGGGCCGCTGCGCACCGTCGACGGTGTAGACGGTGGTGCCGACGGTCGCGACGACGAGTCCGTGCCGGGCGACGCCCATCGGCGGCAGCTCGGACCAGGTGCCGGTGGTCAGGTCGAACGCTTCGACGTCGGCGAGGACGCGGGTGGGTTCCTCGCCCCCGGCGGCGACGATGCGGCCGTCGAGATGGGTGACGCCGAGCCCGCCGCGCGGGGTAGGCATGTCGGGCAGGGCGGTCCAGGTGTCGGTGCCGGGGTCGTACCGCTCGACGGTGGCGACGTTCTTGTCGGCGGACAGGTCGCGGCCGCCCACCGCGTAGGCGTAGGTGCCGTCGGTGGTGGCGCCGAGATGCTCGCGTGGGGTGGGCAGGTCCGCGACGCTGCTCCAGCTGGTGCCGTCGTACACGTCGGTGGTGGTGAGGAGGGTGTCGTCGGCCTGCCCGCCGAACACGTAGATCCTGTCCCCGATGGTGACGGCGGCCCCGGCGGCCCGCGCCTGCGGCATGGCGGGCAGTTCGGTCCACTCCCCGCCGCGCAGCGCGAACACCCGATCGGACGGCTGGGCGGTGAGATCGGCGCCCTCGGGCACCCATCCGCCGAGCACCACGAGTTCGTCCGCGTATTCGACGGCCATCGCGTGGTTGAGCGGAAGGGGGAGGTCGGGTCCCACCTTCCAGGTGTCGATGGCCGGGTCGTAGCCCTCCACCCGGGCCGTGGATCCGTTGTTGTCGAGACCGCCGAGGACCCACACGGTGCCGTCGGCGACGGCGGACGCGGTCTGCTGGCGGGCGGTGGGGGCGTCGCGCAGCTGCCGCCACGCCGGGCCGGGCTGGACGCGGCGCGGCGGGATCTGCAGCGCCTCGGTGACGGAGGTCGACTCGGCGTGGGTGGGTTCGGTGGCGCCGTCGATGGCGTAGACGGTGTCGCCGACCGCACCGAGTGCCAGCCCGTGCCGCGGCGTCCGCAGATCCGGTAGCTCGGACCACGTCCCGGTGGTCAGGTCGAACGCCTCGACGTCGGCGAGGACACGGGTGGGTTCCTCGCCGCCGGCGGCGACGATGCGGCCGTCGATGTAGGTGGCGCCGAGCCCGCCGCGCGGGGTGGGCATGTCGGGCAGGGCGGTCCACGATCCGGTGGTGGGGTCGAAGCGTTCGACGGTGGCGACGTTCTTGTCGGCGGACAGGTCGCGGCCGCCGAGCGCATAGGCGTAGGTGCCGTCGGTCGCGGCTGCGAGGTGCTCGCGTGGGGTGGGGATGTCGGCGACCGTGCTCCAGGCGGTGCCGTCGAACACGTCGGTGGGCCGGATCAGGGTGTCGTCGGCCTGACCGCCGAAGACGTAGATCTTGTCCCCGATGGTGACGGCGGCCCCGGCGGCCCGGGCGCGGGGCATGGGCGGCATCTCCACCCATTCACCGTTGCGGACGGCGAAGACCCGGTTCGACGGGGTGGCGGTGAGGTCGGGCCCGTCCGGGATCCAGCCGCCGAGGACGACGGGCACGCCGTCCCACGTGACGGCCATCGCGTGGTTGAGCGGGATCGGCAGGTCCGGTCCAGCCTTCCAGGTGTCGATGGCCGGGTCGTAGCCCTCGTGGGCGGGCGACGCCCCGGAGTCGTCCAGGCCGCCGAACACCCACACGGTGCCGTCGGCGACGGTGGCGGCGGTCTGCTGGCGGGCGGTGGGTGCGTCGCGCAGCGGTCGCCACTCGGCAGTCGGGGCGACCTCGGTGGTCTCGCCTGCCGCGGCGGTCCCGGCGTCGCCGGCCTGCCGGGTCGCCACGTAGACGGCCGTGGCCGCGACGGCGAGCAGTGCGACGGCGAGCACGGCGAGGAGAACCGGTAGACGCACGGTCCGTCGCGCGGGGGACTCGCCCGGGCGGGGTGGACCGGACGGTGGCCGCGACCCGGATGTGGGCGGAGGACCGGAGGAGGGCGGGGGACCGGACGACGGTGGTGGACCGTTCGGGCGCGGTGGGGCGGACCCGGCGGAGACCGCGGTGACCGTGGCAGGCGCGGCTGTGCCGGACCCGGTACTGCCAGGCCCGGCTGGGTGGGGTCCGGCGAGGGGGTGCCGGCCCGTCGGCTGGTCGTGGAACCGCGACTCGCCCGGCAGGGCCATGTCGTCGACGTGGCGGCCGTGCCGGGCCTGGGTCTGCTGCAGCTCCCGGCCGAAGTCGGCGGCCGTGGCGGGCCGCCGGGCCGGATCCACCGACATGGCGTGCTCGATGGCGGTGCACACGTCGTCGGGGATGCCGTGGGGGCGCAGATCCGGGATGGGCTGGCTGGTGATGCGCAGGAACTGGGCGATGATCTCCTCACCCGTGCGTCGCTCGAACGCGGCGCGGCCGGTGATGAGGGCGAACAGGGCGGCGCCGAGGCCGTAGATGTCCGAGGCGGGGGTGGGTGGCTTGCCCTCGAGCACCTCGGGGGCGGTGAACGCGAGCGATCCGGTGAACGCGCCGGTGGCGGTTTCGAAACCGCCGGCGATGCGGGCGATGCCGAAGTCGGTGAGCTGTGGCTCGCCGTACTCGGTGACGAGGATGTTGGCGGGCTTGACGTCGCGGTGCAGGGTGCCGGCGCGGTGAGCGGTCTCGAGGGCGCCGGCGAGTTTGACCCCGACGCGGACGACGTCCCACCACGGCATCGGCCCGTCGCGGCGAACCCGCACCGCCAGCGAGTCGTTGGGGTGGTACGGCATCACGATGTAGGGCCTGCCGGTGGAGGTGACGCCCACCTGGAGGATGTTGACGATGTTCGGGTGGCCGGACAGTCCACCCATCGCGAACCCCTCGCGCAGGAACCGTTCGCGGTTCTCGGCGTCGAGGTCGGAGGAGAGCACCTTGATCGCGACGGTGCGTCCGAGGGAGCGTTGCCGGCATCGATAGACCACTCCGAAGCCGCCGCGGCCGACGACGAGGGCGTCGTCGAATCCCGCCGCGGCGAGTTCGGCCGCGATCCCCTGTCCCGCGGGGCGGGTGGCTTCCGGATCGAAATCGGCCATGGTTTGCGGCTTTCGACATGCGACGCACTGCTGACTCGAGGATACCGCCGAAGCGGGCGGGAAGATCAGTGCCGGGCGCGCAGTCCGTTGGCGAAGGGGCAGCCCACGAGTCGGCGCAGGGCGCGACCGAGGGAGTCGGCGTCGGCGACGGGTTCGGGGAACGGAATCCGCACGTCGTGGTCGCCGTGCCCGGACTCGAGGCGCAGGCGCAGGCCGTAGCGGTCCAGGCCGAGGGGCCGGATGCGGCCACGCCGGTCGGCGGCGGGGATGTGCCGGGCGATGCGGTGGACGAGGTCGCTGTGGTCCTGCTCGAGGTGCTCGAGCCAGGCGGACTCGACGGCGGCGAACGGGTCCGGGGTGGCGGCGAGGACATCGGCGACCTCCACGGCCTCGGCGCCGGTGGTGTCGGCGGCGACGACGGAGGTGAGCCGCAGGCGCAGCAGTTCGGCGCGGTGCCCGACGTCGAGCAGCGCGGGGTGCGGCAGGATCGCGGCGATGTCGGCGGCGAGCTGCCGGGGCTCGGCGACGGTGTGAGCGGTGCCGCGGAGCCAGATGAGCGAGCGGACGGGGTTGCGCAGGCGCAGCGGCGAATGGTCGGTCAGTTCCAGCACGGCATGCAGACCCGCGGCGCCTTGCTGCCAGGTCAGCGCGACGGCAGCGCAGTCGTCGGGGACGACGACGAACAGGTCGCCGTCGCTGTGCAGGTGGTGCAGCACCGTGGTCACGGGCGCGGCTCCGTCGGTGGCGAGCACGGCCGAGTCGGCACGGACCACGGCGGTGCGGACGGTCTCGGCGGTGGAAGGCGCGGGGAGTGCGGTGGTGGCCGGCATCGGAACCTCCTCGGGTAGTAGGTGAGGCAAACCTAAGTCATGGTGACCGGGGTCGCAACACCCCGGCGACTAACCTGGTGAGGTGCCCATCCCGCTCACGCTCGGAATGCCGCCGTCCCGTGAGGAGCCCCGCGGCCTGCTCACCGCCCTGCTCACTCGTCGGCACCCGACCCTCGCCGATGCCCTCGACGCCCCCGACCACGCCGCGATCGGCGACCCCGTGGTGCCGGTGTCCGCGCTGACCGAGGCTCCCGGGGCGGCCGCCGCGCTGCGGATCGTCGGTGAACTCGACGTCGCGCCCGACGCCGAGCACCTGTCCGGCCTGCACCCGGCCCCGGTCCGCTACCAGCTCGACTGCCCCGCGGCGGAGCTTGCCGAGGCGCTCGCGATCGCCGTCCCCGCCCCCCTGACCGTCTACGTCGACACCGGTGACCTGCCCGAGACGGCCCGCGCTCTCGTCGGCGCCGGGCACAGTCCTGGTCTGCCCGCCGGACGCGACGCCGGCGAGATCGCCGACTTCCTGTCCGTCCTCGCCCATGCCGGCACCGGCTTCGCCGCGCGTGCTCGCGACGCCGGCGAGGTGCTCGCCCTGCTCGCCGCCACCGTCGCCGCCCTGCGCGGCGACGACGTGCGCGCCGCGCTCGCCGCACCCGACCCCGCCCGGCTGACCGGCCTGATTCCCGAGGCCGCGGCCGCGGTGCGCGAGATCCTGCTCGCCGTCGAGGTCGACGACCCGGCGGCCGTCGCGCGGGACCTCGCCGGCCTCGGCCTGCCGCCGCGATGATTCCGTTTGCCGCGACGACAGGGTCCGGACGAATTCGGTGCGTACCCTTCTAGGCGTGCCACGCATCGCCTACTTCGGTCCCACCGGAACCTTCACGGAGATGGCCCTCGCCCGGTTCGAGGACGCCGGAACCTTCGACGGTCCGGTCGAGCGGGTGTCGGCCGCCAGCCCGCCCGCGGCGCTGCAACTCGTGCGCGACGGCGCGGTCGACGCCGCCGTGGTGCCGATCGAGAGCTCGGTGGAGGGTTCCGTGCCCCCCACGATGGACGCCCTCGCGGTGGGCCCGCGCCTGCAGATCGTGGCCGAGACCGAGCTGGACGTGGCCTTCACGATCGTGGGCCGGCCCGGCGTCACGCTCGGCGACGCCCGCACCGTGCACGCCTACCCGGTGGCCGCCGCGCAGGTGCGCCAGTGGATCGCCGAGCACATGCCGCGCGCCGAGGTGGTGGCCGCCTCGTCCAATGCCGGGGCCGCCGAGGACGTCGCGGCCGGCAAGGCCGACGCGGGCGTGTCCACCGCGCTGGCCGGGCAGCGACTCGGCCTGCCGGTCCTCGCCGACGGCGTCGCCGATCACGCCGGCGCCCGCACCCGCTTCGTGCTGGCCACCCGGCCCGCCGCCACCCCGGCCCGTACCGGCGTCGACCGCACCGCGGTGATCCTGCAGCTGCCGAACGAACCGGGCTCCCTCGTGCGGGCCATGACCGAGTTCGCCACCCGCGGCATCGACCTCACTCGCATCGAGTCCCGCCCCACCCGCCAGGAATACGGGACCTACTTTTTCCACTTGGACTGTGTCGGCCACATCGACGACGCACTCGTCGCCGAGGCGCTCAAGGCGCTGCACCGCTTCGCGCAGGTGCGGTTCCTCGGCTCCTGGGCGGCGGTGTCCCAGCACGGTGTGGCCCCGGTGTCGGACGAAGAGGATGCGCAGTGGCTGCAACGGCTGCGGCGCGGGGAGGAAGAGCGTTGAGCGGCCGATTGATCCTGGTCCGGCACGGACAGACGGTGGCGAACGTCGCGCGTCGCCTCGACACCAAGCTGCCGGGCGCCGAACTGACCGAACTCGGCGTCGCGCAGGCCCGCACCCTCGGGCGGGGGTTCGCGCAGCAGCCGCCGACAGCCCTGTTCGCCTCGCAGGCCCTGCGCGCCCGGCAGACCGCCGAGCACGTCGAACTCGCCGCAGGGGTGCCCACCGTCGTCCGCGAAGGCCTGCACGAGGTGCAGGCCGGGGAGCTCGAGGACCGCAGCGACGAGGAATCCCACACGCTGTTCATGAAGGTGTACGAGTCCTGGCACACCGGCGACCTGCGCGACCGGGTGCCCGGCGGCGAATCGGGCATGGAGGTCCTGGATCGCTACCTGCCGGTGGTCGAGTCGGTGCGGGCCGACTATCTCGACAACGGTTCCGGGGACGTCGTGGTGGTCAGCCACGGTGCCGCCATCCGCCTCGTCGCCGCCCACCTCGGCCGGGTGCCGGGCAGCTTCGCGACCGGCAACCACCTCGCCAACACCGAGAGCGTCGAGCTGGTCCCGCGGCCGGGTGGCGGCTGGGAGTGCGTCCGCTGGGGCACCTTCCATGGGCCGTTCCACGACACCGGACGCGCCGGCGCCGACGATCCGATGGGCTGAGTTCGCGCCCGACCGTCCGCACTCGGGAGCGTCCGGGCGCGGAGGCGTCCCGCGTGCTGCCGGCGCACGGGTATCCTCGAGCCGTCCGAATGTAGCGATCGATAGGTTGGGTACGGCACATGGGAACTTCCACCGACGGCACCGTCGCGGACGGTGTCGCTGGGCCGGACTGGCGACGTCTCGAGCCGATGGAGCTGACTCCCATCCTCTCCGCGGCGCTCGATGCGTTCTACGAGACCGGGTTCCACGGCACCTCGGTACGGGAGATCGCCCGCCGGGTGGGCGTCACCGTGCCTGCCCTGTACTACCACCACGAGAACAAGGAAGGCCTGCTCATCGCGCTGCTCGAGCTCTCGACCAGTGACGTGATGGCGCGCGCCTACGCCGCGGACGCCGACGGCGGCGACGACCCGGTGCAGCGGCTCGCCAACGCCGTCGAGGCCATCGTGCTGCGCATGACGAACCGTCCCCGGCTGGCCGCACTCGAGGGCGAGGTGCGCTACCTCAGTCCCGAGAACCGGCAGCGTTACCGCGCGGTGCGCAAGGAGATCGAGAAGCTCGTCCTCGAGATCGTCGAGGACGGGACCCGGCGCGGGGTGTTCGACGTCGACGACCCGGCCGAGACCACCCGCGCGTTGCTGGGCATGTGCCAGTCCATCCCGCGGTGGTATCACCGCGAGGGCTCCCTGACTCCGGAGGAGGTGGCGCGCAAGTACGTCGCGATCGCCCTCAAGACGGTCGGCGCCACCCCTGCCTCGACGTCCTGACAGGCGGGCTCAGCTCCGCCCGAACACCGCCGTCCGCTTCTCCTGGAACGCGCGCACGCCCTCGTGGAAGTCCGCGGACGCCAGCAGCTCGAGCTGGCCGGCCCGTTCGCGGCCGAACGCGTTGTCGAGCTCGCCGAGGGTCGCGTCGTTGATCGCGTCCTTGGTGGAACGGAAGGCCTCGACGGGGCCGGCGGCGAGCCGGACAGCGAGCGCGTCGACGGCGGCCGCGAAGCCGTCGTCGGGGTACACCTCGGCGATCAGCCCGGCCGCCAGAGCCTCGCTCGCGGGCAGCCGTTCGGCGAGCAGCGCCATCTTCAGCGCCCGGGCCCGGCCGATCGACGCGGCGACGAGTGCCGTCGCACCGCCGTCGGGCATGAGGCCGATCCGGGTGAAGGCGAGCAGCAGGTAGGACGACTCCGCCGCGACGGTGAGATCGCAGCCCAGGGCGAGGGACACACCGACGCCGGCAGCGGGACCGTTGACGGCGCCGACGACCGGCCGGGGGAAGGCGCGGATCGCGGCGACGGTGCGGTTGGCCGCGTCGATGGTCTCGGCCGACGGCGGCGCGGACAGGTCCTTGCCGGCGAGGTCGGCGCCGGTGCAGAACGCGCGGCCGGCGCCGGTGAGGACCGCGACGCGCACGGCGTCGTCGCCGGCGTACTTCTCGAAGGCGTCGGCGACGGCCTCGAGGGTGGCGGTGGTGACGGCGTTCATCCGGGCGGGCCGGTCGAGGGTGATGCGCAGGATGCCGTCGCCGACGGTCACGTCGACACCGATCGGGTCGATGGTCATAGGGTCCTCCGGGGGTCGGGTGCTCGGGACGATCAGGGGCGCAGGCTCAGGGCGACTTTGCCGGTCGCGGTCCGGTCGGCGAGCGACCGCAGTGCCTCGGCGGCGTGCGCCATGGGGTGGACGGTGGGTTCGGGGACCTGCAGGGCCCCGGAGCGCAGCAGCGGTTCGAGCTGCGCCCATTGGCGGGCGGTGTAGTCGGGGAAGGTGCGCACGTACTCGCCCCAGCCGGCGCCGAGGACCGAGATGTTGTTGAGCAGCAGGCGGTTGACCTTGACGGTGGGGATCTCACCACCCGTGAAGCCGAGGACCACCAGGCGTCCGTTCGGTGCCAGGCTGCGCAGGCTGTCGGTGAACCGGTCCCCGCCGACGGGGTCGAGGACGATGTCGACCCCGCGGCCGCCCGTGAGTTCGAGGACCCGGCCCTTGAAGCCGTCCGCGAGGACGGTGTGGGTGGCGCGGTTGGCCTTCGCGACCGCCGCCTTCTCCGCGGTACTGACCACCGCGACGGTCTCGAGGCCGAGGGCGGCCGCGACGTGCAGGGCGGCGACGCCGACACCGCCCGCGGCGCCGTGCACGAGCACCGTCTCGCCGGCGCGGTATCGGGCCCGTTCGTCCAGCGCGAAGTGGACGGTGAGGTAGTTCATGAGGAACCCGGCGCCGGCGGTCAGGGACACCGAATCGGGAAGTGGGAACACCGATTCCGGGGCCACCGCGACGGTCTGCTGCCACGCGCCCGCGGCGGCGAGCACGGCGACGCGCTGCCCCGGTGTCAGGCCGCTGCCTTCCGGGGCGGAGCGCACGACGCCGGCCCCTTCGACGCCGAGTACACACGGCAGGGGGCGGACGACCTGGTAGCCGGCGGTGGTCTGCAACAGGTCCGGAAACGAGACGCCGGCGGCGTGGAGATCGACGAGGACACTGCCCTGTGGGTCGGGTTCGGGGAGGTCCACGAGCCGCACGCCGTCGGGCCCGGTTCTGTCGGTCAGCTGCACGGCCTGCATGGGCTCTCCTGCCGTCCTTGTGGCCGAGCGGGTTTCGGTGCTCCGCGGCCCGGTGATCGCGTACCGCTCATCCATACCAGAACGTCCTGATCGGACGCTAGCTCGAGGAAATCGTTGACCGATCGATCGATCCGTGATAGTGATTTAGCGATCGATAAGTAGACCTGACTGTTTCCGGGAGGAGCCCCATGGCCGACGAGTCCACCGTCACCGAAGCCGCCGCGCTGTACGAGCGGCGCGGCAACGTCGCCGTCATTACGCTCAACCGTCCGAAGGCGCTCAACGCCGTGAACGCGGCGCTCTCGACAGCGGTCGGCACGCTGCTCGAGCAGGCCGAAGCGGACGAGCAGGTGCGCGTGGTGGTCCTCACCGGTGCCGGCCGGGCGTTCTGCGCGGGCGCCGACCTCAAGGTCCTCGCCACCGGCGGGAGCATCGCCGCCGACGGGCATCCCGAATGGGGCTTCGCCGGCTACGTCCAGCACTGGATCAGCAAGCCGACCATCGCCGCGGTCAACGGCTTCGCCCTCGGCGGCGGCACCGAGCTGGTGCTCGCGTCCGACCTCGCGGTCGTCGACGAGGACGCCGAGCTCGGCCTGCCCGAGGTCAAGCGGGGCCTGTTCGCCGCGGCGGGCGGGGTCATCCGCCTGCAGCAGCAGATCCCGCGCAAGATCGCCCTCGAGATCGCGCTGACCGGCGAGCCGATCTCCGCCGCCCAGGGCAGGGAACTGGGCCTGGTCAACCGGGTCGCCCCCGCGGGGACCGCGCTCGAGGTGGCGCTCGAGCTCGCCGAGACGATCGCCGCGAACGCGCCGCTGTCGGTGCGCGAATCGAAGGCGATGATCCACCGCACCGCGCACGGCGACGACTGGGAGCAGGGCGTCTGGGACGCCAACGCCGCCGCGCTGAAGGTGGTGTTCACCAGCGAGGACGCCAAGGAAGGCCCGACCGCGTTCGCGCAGAAACGGGCCCCCGTCTGGACGGGTCGCTGATCCCCTGATCTCGGCCCGGGGTCTCGCCGATCCCCTTCGGGGCAGTCACCTCGACCCCTCCGGGGCCCCGGGCCGCTCCAACTCTCGAAAGGAACTCCTCATGACCAACGCTGTCATCGTCGACGTGGTCCGCACCGCGGTCGGCAAGGGCAAGCCCGGCGGCGCGCTGTCCGGCACCCATCCCGTCGAACTGCTCGCCCACGTCCTGCGGGAGATCACCGCCCGCAACGACCTCGACCCCGCGCTGGTCGACGACGTCATCGGCGGCTGCGTCAACCAGGCCGGCGAACAGTCCCTGAACATCTCCCGCACCGCGCTGCTGTCGGCCGGGTTCCCCGAGTCGGTGCCGGCCACCACCATCGACCGCCAGTGCGGCTCGAGCCAGCAGGCCGCGCACTTCGCCGCGCAGGGCGTCATCGCCGGCGCCTACGACATCGTCATCGCGTGCGGTGTCGAGTCGATGAGCCGCGTGCCGATGGGCACCTCGTCGATGGGCCAGGACGCCTCCGGCCCGGGCATCGCCGCCCGCTACCCGGAGGGCCTGGTCAACCAGGGCATCTCCGCCGAACTGATCGCCGCGAAGTGGAAGTTCGACCGCGAGGCGCTCGACGCGTTCTCGGCGCAGTCGCACCAGCGCGCCGCCGAGGCGATCGCCGCCGGGTTCTTCGACCGCGAGATCGTCCCGATCACGGTCACCAACGCCGCCGGCGAGCAGGTCCGGCACACCGTCGACGAGACGGTGCGCGCCGCGACCACCGTCGAAGGCCTGGCCGGACTGAAGCCGTCGTTCTACACCGAGGCGTACGCCCAGCGCTTCCCCGAGGCGCAGTGGCTCATCACCCCGGGTAACTCGTCGCCGCTGACCGACGGTGCCTCCGCGGCACTGATCATGAGCGAGGAGATGGCGAACAAGCTGGGCCTGACCCCGCGGGCCCGGTTCCACTCGTTCGCCGTCGCCGGCGACGACCCGCTGTTCATGCTCACCGCGCCGATCCCGGCCACCCGCAAGATCCTCGCCAAGTCCGGGCTGAGCATCGACGACATCGACGCCTACGAGGTCAACGAGGCGTTCGCCCCGGTGCCGCTGATGTGGGCACACGAGTTCGGCGCCGACCCGGCCAAGCTCAACCCGCGCGGCGGCGCCATCGCCCTCGGCCACGCCCTCGGCTCGTCCGGCACCCGCCTGCTGACCACGCTGGTGAACCACCTCGAGGCCACCGGCGGCCGCTACGGCCTGCAGACCATGTGCGAGGGCGCCGGCATGGCCAACGCCACCGTCATCGAACGCCTCTGACCGACAACCACACTCGAAAGGATCCTCACCACATGATCGTCAACGACAGCGTCGCCGTCGTCACCGGTGGCGCCTCCGGCCTCGGCCTCGCGACCGTCAAGGCCCTGCTCGCCGACGGCGCCCAGGTCGTCATCATCGACCTGCCGTCCTCGAACGGCGAGACCATCGCCAAGGAACTCGGTGACCGCGTCCGCTTCGCCGCCGCCGACGTCACCGACGAGGCCGCCGTAACCGAGGCCCTCGACCTGGCCGAATCGCTCGGCCCGCTGCGGGTGGCGGTCAACTGCGCCGGCATCGGCAATGCCGTCAAGACCGTGAGCAAGAAGGGCGCGTTCCCGCTCGACGCGTTCAAGAAGGTCGTGGACGTCAACCTCTTCGGCACGTTCAACGTCATCCGCCTGGCCGCCGAGCGCATCGCGAAGACCGAGTCCGTCGACGGCGAACGGGGCGTCATCATCAACACCGCGTCCGTCGCCGCGTTCGACGGTCAGATCGGGCAGGCCGCCTACTCGGCATCCAAGGGCGGTGTCGTCGGCATGACCCTGCCGATCGCCCGCGACCTCGCGTCGCTGCTCATCCGCGTCGTCACCATCGCACCGGGCCTGTTCAAGACCCCGCTGCTCGGGTCGCTGCCGGAAGAGGCCCAGAAGTCCCTCGGCCAGCAGGTCCCGCACCCGGCCCGCCTCGGCGACCCGTCCGAGTACGGTGCCCTGGCTGCGCACATCGTCTCCAACCCGATGCTCAACGGCGAGGTCATCCGCCTCGACGGCGCGATCCGCATGGCCCCCCGCTGATCGTCGCGGACGATCGACATGTGAGAGGACGGGGTCGATGACTGCCCAGCCCACACCCCGCCGGTTGGCGAACTGGCGGGAGTTCGAGGCGCTGCAGCTCGACCCTATCCTCGAGCATGCCCTGGACGCCTTCGGCGAGAACGGTTTCCACGGCACCAGCGTCCGGGATCTGGCCCGCCGGATCGGAGTGACGGTACCCGCGCTGTACTACCACTACGAGAACAAGGAAGCCGTCCTCGTCGCGCTCCTCCACACCGCCGTACGTGATCTCACCGAACGCGCCCTCGCGGCCGTCGCCGCGGGCGGCGACGACCCCGTGCGGCGCTTCACCCACTTCGTCGAGGCGATCGTGCTGAACTCGACCTACCGATCCCGGCAGTCCGCCCTCGACTCCGAGCTGCGCCACGTGTCGCCGCAGAATCGCCGCCACTACGCCGAGACCCGCAAACATATCGAGTTGATCGCCCTCGACCTGGTCGACGAAGGCGTCGAACGCGGCGTGTTCGTCGTGGACGACATCGCCGAGGCGGTGCGGGCCCTGCTCGGCATGTGCCAGTCCATCGCCCGCTGGTACCGGATCGGCGGACCCTTGACCCCCGACCAGGTCGCCGCGCGCTACACCGTCATCGCGCTGCGCATCGTGGGTTGCCCGTCCGCCTCGGCGCGCGCACGGTGACTGTCGCGCCGCACCGCCCGCCCTGCACACCGAGGTAAGGACTTCCATGAAGCGCCACTTCTTCGACGCCGACCACGACGCGTACCGGGAGACGGTACGCGAGTTCCTCGCCCGCGAGGTCGAACCGAACTGCGAACGCTGGGAGGACGAGCGGCTCATCGACCGCTCCGCCTGGATTGCCGCGGGCAAGGCGGGCGTCGTCGGCCTCGGCGTTCCCGAGGAGTACGGCGGCTCCGGCGTGACCGACTACCGGTTCCGCTGCGTCGTCGCCGAGGAGATCGCCCGCACCGGCACCACCTCTTTCGGCTCCGGCATGAGCCTTCAGGACGACATCGCCGTCCCCTACATCGCCGACCTCGGCACCGAGGAGCAGAAGCGCCGCTGGCTGCCCGGCATGGCCGCCGGCGAACTCATCGGGGCCATCGCCATGACCGAGCCCGGCACCGGGTCCGACCTGCAGGGGATCAAGACCACCGCCGTGCGCGACGGTGACGACTGGATCCTGACCGGGCAGAAGACGTTCATCACCAACGGAATCCACTCCGACCTGGTGATCGTCGTGGCCCGCACCGACCCGAAGGCCGGCGCCCGCGGCTTCTCCCTGCTCGTCGTCGAACGCGACATGCCGGGCTTCACCCGCGGCCGCAAGCTGCGCAAGGTGGGCCTGGCCGGCCAGGACACCGCCGAGCTGTCCTTCGACGCCGTGCGGGTGCCGGCGGGCAACCTGCTCGGGACCGAGGGTCAGGGATTCGTTCACCTCATGGAACACCTTCCCCTCGAACGTATCTCCATCGCCGTCGGTGCCGTCGCCGCGGCCCGGGCGGCGTACGAGTGGACCAAGGACTACGTGTTCGAACGCACGGCATTCGGCAAGCCGATCGGCGCCCTGCAGAACACCCGCTTCGCTCTCGCCGAGATGCTCACCGAGATCGAGGTGACCGGTTCGCACGTCGACCGGTGCGTGCTCGCGCTGAACGCCGGGGAGCTGACCGCCGTCGACGCCGCCAAGGCCAAGTGGTGGGCCACCGAGCTGCAGAAGCGCGTCGTGGACCGGTGCGTGCAGTTGCACGGCGGCTACGGGTACATGATGGAGTACCCCATCGGGCGCGCCTACGTCGACACCCGCATCCAGACCATCTACGGTGGCACCACCGAGATCATGAAGGAGATCATCGGCCGCGACATCGCTGCCGAATTCGCCTGATCCACTCCACCTTCGAAGGAGCGACACGATGTTCGATCTGTCCGGTAAGCGGGCACTCGTCACCGGCGGCTCGGCCGGCATCGGCCTGGGCATGGCGCGCGGGCTCGCCTCCGCGGGCGCCGACGTCGCGCTGTGGGGCCGCGGCACCGAACGTCTCGCGAAGGCGGCGGCCGACCTCGAATCGACCGGGGTCCGCGTGCTCACCCGATCGGTGGACGTGTCCGACGAAGCGGCCGTCCGTGACGGTGTCGCCGCGACGGTCGAGGAACTCGGCGGGCTGGACGTCGTCGTGGTCAACGCCGGAATCGGGGGGCGGCCCGCGCGGTTCGTCGACTCGAGCACCGAGGACTACCGGAAGGTGATGGCGGCCAACCTCGACGGCGCGTACTTCACCCTGCGCGAGACGGCCGGGGTCCTCGTCGGCCAGGGCACCGGCGGATCGATGATCGTCACGTCGAGCCTGGGTGCGATCCAGGGCGCCGGACGCAATCAGGCATACGCCGCCACCAAGGCCGGGGTCCTGGCTCTGGCCAACGGCTGCGCGGTGGAACTCGCCCGGCACCGCATCCGCGTCAACAGCGTGCTGCCCGGCTGGATCGCCACCGACATGACCGGGCCGCTGCAGGACTCGGAGACGTTCGAGTCCCACGCGATCTCGCGGGTGCCGTTGGGCCGGTGGGGAACTCCCGAGGACTTCGCCGGCATCGCCGTGTACCTTGCGAGTGACGCCTCCGCGTTCCAGACCGGATCGTCCACCCTGATCGACGGCGGATACTCGATCTTCTGAACCGCCGGAAGTGTTGTCCAGCAAGATTCGACCACGAGGAGGAGCTATGGCACTGACCGCATTCCTGGAGCTCGAGTTCAAGCCCGAGACGCTCGGGGAGGCCCGCGCACTGATGGACCGGGTTCTGAAGGAGACCCGTGCGTTCGACGGCTGCCTCGGCATCGAGGTGCTCGCCGACCGGTCGAACGAGGCGCACTGGGTCGTCGTGGAGAAGTGGGAGTCGGAGCAGCACGACGCCGCCTACCGCGAGTTCCGGGCCGGGCCCGGCGCAATTACCGATCTCGGTCCGCTGCTCGCCGGCGCGCCGAAGCTGACCTACTACGACGAGGTCTGAACAGTAGGGGTGAGCAGTAGGGGGTGAGCAGATTCCGCCCTGGGGTGCCTGGGCGGGGGCGGCGCCGACGCCGACGATCGGTATGTCGGATCGACGCCCGCCCACCCGGTCCCGGGACGGCGGAACCTCCCAGGAAAGGCGGACGCCATGAACGTCGAAGAGATGGCCCGGACCCTGCTCACCCTCGACGACGACGCGGCGCTGCGCAGCGCCGCAGCGATCGAGGACGCCACCTTTGCCGCCTACGCGAGCGACTACGTCGAGGCCATGACCCGGCCCGGCTGCAAGGGGTGTCACGGCGGCTGATCGACGGACGTGCAGCGGCCGGAGTACCACGGTGCTCCGGCCGTCCCGTCCCCACGACCGCCACCGAAGGAACCCTCATGACCGCTGCGCTGCCGCTGCTGCTGCGCTCGCACCCCCATCTCACCGCGGCCTCCGCCGAATCCCTGGACTTCCAGGCCCGCGTCGGGCATCCCACGGGGCCGGATCCCGCGCCGTGCGTCCTCGTCCTCACCCGTGCCGCCGACCGCGAGGTCGACGATCTGTCGCTGTGGCTGGCCGCGCGCGGCACCGCGCTGGTGCGGCTGGACAGCGACCGGTGCGCCGGCACGGACGTGCAGTGGGATCCGCTCACCGGCCTGCTCGTCCGTGACGGCCGGACGTTCCGGCCCCGGGTGTGCTGGCTGCGGTACTTCGACGTGGACGCCCTGCGCAGCGGGCACCCCGCGCCCGACGCGACGCTGCACGTGCGTGACCAGTGGCAGGCGTTCGTCACCGCCCTCACAGCGCACGAGGGGGTGCGCACGCTCAATCCGGCCGCGCGGCCCGGAACCCCCGATCGCCTCACCCAGCTCGCCGCCGCTCGGGCGGCCGGGCTGCGCGTCCCCGCGACCCTCGTGACGACGCGGCTCGACGTCGCGGCCCGGGCTCTGCCGGGCACCGGCGATCTGCTGGTCAAGAGCCTCGGCCGGCACTGCGTCGAACCGCGGCCCGGCCGTCTGCTCGGTGTCTACCCTCAGCGCATCCCCCGCACGGCACTCGACGGTACACAGCACACGGGCGCCCCGGTGCTCGTCCAGGAATATGTGGCCGCCGACCGGGAGCTGCGCATCCACGCCGTCGGCGGAACGCTGATCGGGTACGCCGTCACGCGACCCACCCCGGAGTCGCTGTGGACCCGCCCGGAGTCGATCACCGTGCGGCGCTGCGACATTCCCGCCGACGTCGCCGAGGCCGTGCGGGAGCTCCTCGACCGGTTCCGGCTCGACCTCGGCGCCGTCGACCTGCTCGACACCCCCAGCGGTCCCGTCTTCCTCGAGGTCAATCCCGAATTCGACTGGCGCTGGGCAGAACACGGCGCCGGTGACTCCGACACCACGAACGCGGTGCGTGCTCTGATCGCCGCCGCCGTCCCCGCACACCGAGGAGAGAACCGATGACCCGTGTCGCCGTCGCCGAGTACGCGGTGCTGTTCTGGCGCAACGGCACGCTGGTGTGGGACGACTACTTGCACCACCGGCAGTTCGCCCTCACCCCCGACAGCGAGCGGGTCCTGCGCTGGTTCGCGTCGTGGCGCGAACTCGACAGCATCGCCGAGCTGGGGGAGTTACCCCTCGGAATCGCCCGCCGGCTGCTCGAGGCACAGGTGCTCGTCGCCGAGGGTTCGGCCGAGCACGCCGAGCAGGAGCAGATGCTCGTCGAATGGGGCACGTGGGGCCCGTCGGCCCGTTACCTGCACTTCGCGGCCCGCACCGGCTCCGACGTCCGGTTCGCGGACGTGGTCGACGACGAACTGCGGTCGGCCGCCAAGGCGAGCGAGCAGCCGGCGCCCGCAGCCGCCAAGTCCTATCCGCAGCACCCGATGATTCCCGTACCCGGCGATCGGCCGGACTCGTCGGGATGGCAGCGTCCGGGCCTCGTCGAGGCCCTGTTCGAGCGCCGTTCGGTCCGGCAGTTCACCGCAGATCCCGTGTCTCTCGACGCCGTGGGCACCGTCGCGCGCGTCGCGGCGGGGCCCGTCACGGTGATCGACCATCCGGAGGTCGGGCAGGTGCTGCTGAAGACCAGCCCGTCCGCCGGTGCCCGCACCCCCCTCGAGCTGTATCTCTACGCGAACCGCGTCGACGGGCTCGAGCCGGGGTTCTTCCACTACGCGCCGATGCGCGGTGGGCTGGAACGGATCGGGCAGAGCGTGCCCCGGTCCGTGCTGGACGCGGCGCTCGGCGAGCAGCCGTGGCTGTCGGACTGCCCGGCGCTGCTCATCTACACGGCGGTACCGGCCCGGACCCGGTGGCGGTACGAACATTCGCGCGCCTACCGCGACATCCTCGTCGAGCTCGGCCACGTCAGTCAGACCGTCCTGCTCACCGCCACCGCGCTCGGACTCGGTGCGGTGACGGCGACGGCGATGCGCGACCGCGAGCTCGAAGACCTGCTCGGCTGCGACCCCACCGCCGAACCGGTCCTGGCGGTCACGGCGCTCGGGCACCCTGCCGCCGGACTCGGGTGAAGTCCGGTGTCCGATGCGCTCCGCAATCCCGACTTCGCGCGGCTGTGCGCCGGGCAGGCGGTCGCGCAGCTCGGCAGCCGCGGCTACGGCGTCGCGATCATGCTGTGGGTGCTCGCGGTCAGCGGGTCGGCCGCGACGGTCGGTCTGGTCTCCACCGTGACGATGGGTGCCTTCACGGCCGCCACGGTGCCCGCCGGCTGGATCGTCGACCGCTTCGATCGCCGCCGCGTCATGCTCACTGTCGACGCCTGCTCGGCCACCGCCGCCGCGGTGCTGGCGTTCTGCGCGTGGCGCGGCACGTTCGACCCGGTGCCCGTCCTCGCCGCCGTGTCGGTGCTCGGGGCGGGGTGGGCGGTGCGCGGCCTCGCCGAGGACGCGGCGGTGCCGCAGGTGGTCGAGCGCGAACAACTCGGCGCGGCGTACGGGCTGTTCGAGGCACGGGGATATGCGACGGGCGTGGTCGGGCCACCGCTCGCGGCCACCCTCTACGGCCTCGGTGCCGCGCTGCCCTTCGCAGGACATGCCGTGTCGTTCGTGGTGGCAGGGGCAGCGGCGTCCCGGGTCCGCACCCCGCTGCAGGCACCTCGCGTCCACGGCCCGGTCGTGGAGCGGCCGTGGGTCGCGATCCGGGAAGGGTTGCGCTGGTTCGCAGCCCACCCGTTCGTTCGTACCACCGCGGCGCTGACGGCCGTCGCCGAGTTCGTGGTCAACGGCTGTGGCCTGGTGGTGGTCGTGCTCCTGGTCGGCAGCGGCGCGCCCTCCTCGACGGTCGGCATCGTGCTCGCCGGTGCGTACGGCGGGGGCATGCTCGGAGCCGTGGCGGTGCCGTGGCTCCGGCGCCGGGTTCCGGCACACCGTCTGCTCGTGCTCTCGGCGGCCCTCGGGGCTCTGGCGGTCCTCGCGGCGGCCACGGGATCGCCGGTCGCGGCGGCCGCCGGTTACGCGGCCCTGCTGGCGGTGACCCCGTCGTGGTCGGTGGTGGTGACCGCTCGCTGTGCCGAACTGGTACCCGACGAGGTACGGGGACGGGTCGGCGCGGCGACCGGTCTGGTCACGTCGCTGCCGGCGATGTTCGCTCCACTGACGGTGGGCGTGCTGACGACGACCGTCGGCGCGGCGAGCACCGCGGGGGTGCTCGCCGCGCTCCTCGGCGGGGTGCTCGTGGCGACCGCCGTCAGCCGGACGGTGCGCCTACAGGCCGGCGAGCCGCTCGCGTGCCGCGCGGTACTCGGTGGTGAGCCGGTCGACGAGTTCGGCAGCGGGTACGACGGCGTCGACCGCGCCGATGCCCTGTCCTGAACCCCAGATGTCGCGCCACGCCTTGGCCGCCGGTGCCGATCCCGAACTCTCGCCGGTGCCGAAGTCCATGGCCGACGGGTCCGACACGGCGAGGTTGTTCGGGTCGAGGCCGGCGGCTTCGATGCTGCCGCGCAGGTAGTTGCCGTGCACGCCGGTGAACAGGTTCGAGTAGACGATGTCCGCGGCGGTCGA
The DNA here is from genome assembly GCF_041414735.1 of Rhodococcus sp. GXMU-t2271. NCBI lineage: Bacteria > Bacillati > Actinomycetota > Actinomycetes > Mycobacteriales > Nocardiaceae > Rhodococcus > Rhodococcus sp. GXMU-t2271. Next base: position 23,973 of record NZ_JAUIZP010000059.1, on the reverse strand, counting down.
GTCGACGATCATGTCCTTGTAGCGGTCGTCGGCGTTGGCCTCTTCGGTGGCAATGAATGCCGACCCGACGTAGGCGAGATCGGCGCCGGCGGCCTGCGCGGCGAGGATCGAGCGGCCGTGCGCGATCGAGCCCGACAGCAGCAGCGGGCCGTCGAACCACTCGCGGATCTCCTGGACCAGCGCGAACGGGGACTGGGCGCCGGCGTGCCCGCCGGCGCCGGCGGCGACAGCGATGAGACCGTCGGCGCCCTTGTCGATCGCCTTGCGCGCGAAGGTGTTGTTGATGACGTCGTGCAGGACGATGCCGCCGTAGGAGTGGATGGCGTCGTTGACGTCGGTGCGGGCGCCGAGGGAGGTGATGACGACCGGGACCTCGAATTCGACGATGGTGGCGAGGTCTTCTTCGAGACGGTCGTTGGAGCGGTGCACGATGAGGTTGACCGCGTAGGGAGCGGACGGCGCCTCGGGGTGGTTGGCGTCGTGCTTGGCCAGGGCCTCGGTGATGCGGGTGAGCCACTCGCGCAGCATCGCCTGGGGACGGGCGTTGAGCGAGGGGAACGAGCCGACGACGCCGGAGGTGCACTGGGCGATCACCAGGTCCGGGCCGGAGACGATGAACATCGGCGACGCCACCACGGGCAGGCGCAGCCGGTCTTGCAGGATCGGGGGCAGGGCCATGCGGAACTCCTTGTGCTGTGCGGTCTTACGGTGCGGTCTTGCAGGCGGTGCGGTCCTACGGTGCGGCCTTACGATTGCCCGAGCTGGGTGGCCATGAGCGGCATCAGGGCGTGCAGGCCCTTGACCGGCCGGATCATCACCTTGAACGAGGTGATCTGCCCGGCGTCGTTCCAGTGCATCATGTCGATGCCGTCGACGTGGATGCCGTCGAGGTCGGCGGTGAACTCGAGCACCGCCGACCCGTCCGAGTACCACTCGCCGACGTACCGGAAGTCCCGCCCGGTGAACACGGCGAGCGCGGCCCGCAGGTAGGCGAGGGTCAGGGCTTTGCCCTCCTGCGGCGTGAACACCGCGGGGGAGTAGAAGACGGCGTCGTCGGCGATCAGATCGTCCAGGGCTGCCTCGTCACCGTGCTCGACGATGTGGTGCCAGCGTTCGACGACGTCGGGTCGGACGTGGGTCGGCATGCGGATCCCCTCTCGGTTCGTCGCCCCCGAGCGTAGGGGCCTCCGACCTAAACAGTCAATGGTGACCGTTCAGGGATGGAACGGCGGCGTCGGCAGGTCATCGCCGAACAGGTCGGGCAGATCGCTCGACACCCGGTCCGGGAACGACGCGGGGCGCTTCTCGAGGAAGGACGAGATGCCTTCCCGGGCGTCGGGGCCCGTGCCGCGGATGTTGATGCCGCGAGTCTCGATGCGGTGCGCGATCATCGGGTGCTCCGCGCCGAGCGTGCGCCACATCATCTGCCGTGACAACGCCACCGAGACCGGCGCCGAGTGTTCGGTGAGGCTGCGGGCCAGCGCACGGGCCCGATCGAGCAGATCGGCTGCGGGATGGAGCGCGTAGACGAGCCCGGCCGCGTGGGCCTCGGTCGCGTCGAAGATCCGTCCCGAGTACACCCAGTCCAGGGCGGTCTGCAACGGAACCAGGCGGGGCAGGAACCAGGTGGAGCACGACTCGGGGACGAGGCCGCGGCGGTTGAAGACGAAGCCGATGCGGGCGTCGTCGGCGGCGAGGCGGAAGTCCGCCGCGAGCGTCATGGTGATGCCGACGCCGACGGCCGGGCCGTTGATCGCCGCGATGATCGGCTTGCGGCACTCGAACATGCGCAGGACGACGCGACCGCCGCCGTCGCGCCGGACGTCGTCGGCACCCGGTTCGTCGAGTCGCTGCGCGAACGTGTCGGCGCCCGCGGAGAGATCTGCACCGGCGCAGAAGGCGCGTCCGGCGCCGGTGATCACGACGGCGCGTACGGAATCGTCGGCGTCGCAGCGGTCGTAGGCCTCGATCAGCTCGTGCTCCATCGTGGTGGTGAAGGCGTTGAGCTGGTCGGGGCGGTCGAGGGTGATGGTGGCGATGCCGTCGGCGACGGACAGGGCGATGTGTTCCACGTCGGTCAGCATGACAGGTTTACTGAGCGATCGGTAGGTGTGGGGTCGCGCACAGCGCGGCGCCCCCGTCGGAAGCCGATGACGGGGGCGCCGGCGCGACGTGCAGGGGGCTATCCGCGGGTCACGCGGCCGCGGCGGAACTCCTTACCGCCCCAGATGCCGGACTGCCGGGTCTCGCCGGCGTAGGTGGCGCATGCGGCGACGAGGGGGCAACGGTCGCACACCCGGCGGGCGTAGTCGAACGACTCCGACGGGTCCGGGAACCAGGCGTCCGGTGTCGCGTCGCCGCGGCACGCGGCCAGGTCCCAGTCCGGTGTGGTGTCCGACGGGGCGAGCAGGTCGGTGAGCATCATGGTCACGGGCAGGCCCTCCTTCCGAGGATGGAATGCGGGTTCGGTCGGGGCGGCGCAGTGCCCCGGCATGAAGTCGTGGCAGAACGAAACGCGTTGTGGCGCAGAACGGTGTCGAGGAACGGACGGACGCGGAGGCGGCGGTCAGCAGGTGCCGGTTCGCGTCGTCGGCGACCCCGCCTGCCGGGGTCCCACTGGGGGAAAGACGCACGCGACGGGATGTCGCATCGGCTGCGGCGCCGGTCGTTCCGGCGGGGCAGCCGGTGGCGCTGTGCGCATCGCGTGTCTCCTTCCACGTCGTGGTCGTCGTCGATCGGTCGAGTCCAACGTCCCCCGCCGCCGGGTTCTTCCCCTCGGTGCGAGAACAGTGACGGGTACCTCACGGTCCGGGTTCCGCTACATAGGTTTCGGCTATGGGTCGATCTCCCGTTCGGACTTTGTCCCGGGCGCCGGTCCGGTGATCGACTCGACGGGACGCTCCGGCGGCGCCGCGTGCGCGGCCGGAACCCCCGCGACGAGGAGACGCCACGTGAGCGCTGTACTGACCGAGTTCGGCGACGGCATCGCCGTCATGACCATCAACCGGCCCGAGGCGCGCAATGCCGTCGATCTCGAGGTCGCCAAGGCACTCGCCGCCGCCGTCGACGAGTTCGAGGCCCGACCGGACCTGGTCGTCGGGATCGTCACCGGCGCCGGCGGCACCTTCTGCGCCGGCATGGACCTCAAGGCGTTCACCCGGGGCGAGCGGCCGTCGCTGCCCGGCCGGGGATTCGCCGGGCTCACCGAGCGTCCGCCGACGAAGCCGCTGATCGCCGCGGTCGAGGGCTGGGCTCTCGCCGGCGGATGCGAACTCGCGCTCTCGGCGGACCTCGTCGTCGCTGCCCGGGGCGCCAAATTCGGGCTGCCCGAGGTCAAGCGCGGACTCGTCGCGGCAGCCGGCGGCCTGCTGCGCCTGCCCAAGGTGCTGCCGTACCAGCTCGCCATGGAGATCGTGCTGACCGGCGACCCGCTCACCGCCGAGGTGGCGCACGCGCACGGTCTGGTCAACACCCTCACCGAGCCGGGTGCGGCGCTGGACGGGGCGCGGGCGCTCGCCGCCCGCATCAGCGGCAACGGGCCGCTCGCCGTCCGTGCGTCCAAGCAGATCATGTCCTCGGCGGTGCAGTACACCGATGCGGAGGCGTTCGCGTCGCAGCGGGCGCTCGTCGAGCCCGTGTTCGCCTCCGCGGACGCGCAGGAAGGCGCCCGCGCGTTCGCCGAGAAGCGCGCGCCCGTGTGGCGCGCGGAGTAGTGAACTCCCGGAAACCGCTACGAGCCGAGGTCCGAGTTCTCGGCCTCGAGCTCGGTTTCGGTCAGCGCTCCCTGGCACTTCAGGTCTGGTCTTCGAGCACCTCGAGTGAGGCGACGAGTCGGGTGCCGTTGCGGCGCACGGTGGCCGCGAAGGGTGCGGCCCTGGTGTTTTCGTAGACGACGATCGCCGCCGACCACCCGAGGGCCGCACCGGTCTCACCGAGGTCGGTGTCGTCGAGCATGCAGGTGGCCGCCCCGGCGAAGAGGATCACGTCGATGTCGTCCTCGAGCCGATCTCGGAGACGTCGATCGCGCTCAGGGAGCCGTCCATGTCCTTGCGGACGAAGGCGAGGTCCGGCACCGGGATGATCCCGCGCGCGACGAGGCCGTCCGGCAGCGGCAGGGCCGAGCCGTCGGTCTGCGGGAACTGGACGACGAGATGGTCGACGGGACTCAGGATGTCGGCATCGCTGATGGGATTCCTCTTTCCACTGTGCCGGGAACGGGTGGCCGGGCCGTGTCCGGCTGTGTCGACGCGGTGACCGGAGGGCACAACCGGCAGTGGCCGTTGTTCTCCGCTCGGCCGCAGACGACTCGCCCTTCGGTCGGTGTGGTGACCGAAGACCTTTCGGATCCCTCCCGCGCAGCCATGCGGTCGGGATCGCACGAAGATCGTCAACTCGATGCGGGGCGACCGGTGGCGCGCGCACAATACCGTACGTCGGGCCGGAGCGAAGGGAAGGCGAGTGGCATGTCCCAGGACACGAGTGTCAGACAGGGCGTGGCGGCCGGTACGTCCATCGGCGCCGCGATCATCCTCACCACGATCGGTATCCTTCAGATCTTCCAGGGGATCGCCGCGGTGGCCGAGGACGAGTTGTTCGTCGTCGGGATCGAGTACACGTACAAGTTCGACTTCACCACCTGGGGATGGATCCACATCGTGCTCGGTGCGGTGATCGCGCTGGTCGGCCTTGCGCTCTTCACCGGCGCGACGTGGGCGAGGGTTGCGGCCATCGTGCTTGCGGCACTGTCGATTCTCGCCAACTTCATGTGGCTGCCGTACTACCCGTGGTGGTCGATCCTCATCATCGCGCTCGATGTAGTCGTCATCTGGGCGGTGTCGACGTGGAACCCGCGCCGAGACTCCTACTGACGGCACCGCCGGCAGGCCGGGACGTCGCCGATGACCGACGGTGACGTCCCGTCCGGCCTGCCGGACGTAGGAGGCCGACGGCTGCTCTGGCTGGCGGTGCTGCGGCCGCTGCTCACCACGGTGTTGCTGGTGATCGCGTACTTCGTGCTGCCGCTCGAGGACATCGACGACGTCTCCACCCTGACAGTGCTGATCGGCGGAACTCTCCTGGTGTGCGCAGTGTGCGCCTGGCAGATCCGGCAGGTGCTGCGGTCCCCGTACCCGGCCGTGCAGGCGATCGAGGCGCTGCTGCTGTCGGTCGCCGTCTACCTCGTCGGGTACTCGACGGTGTATCACGTCCTGTCGTACAACTCGCCGGGATCGTTCGACGAGCCGCTCTCGCGGATCGATGCCCTGTATTTCTGCATGACGGTCTTCGCGACGGTGGGCTTCGGCGACATTGTCGCAACCACCGAGACCGCGCGGGTGCTCGTCACCGCGCAGATGGTCGGCAACCTCGTCCTCATCGCGCTCGGCCTCCGGTTCCTGACCGCGGCCGTGAAGTGGCGCCAGCAGCAGAAGAAGACGTGAGAGGAAGAACCCGATGGCCGAGACCTCGAGAAGCGCAAGCGCAGTCGAACACCTCACCAGGGAGGAGCGGGCGGAACGCGGCCGGGCCGCCCGCGCCGGGACCCCGCTCTCCGCGCTCGCCGAGTTCGAGACGAGCGGTCGGCCCGATCCGCTCGACCTGCTGGAGCGGCAGGCGACGTCCCGGGTGCCGGAGCTGGTCCCCGTGCGGTACGGCCGCATGGCAGAAACTCCGTTTTCGTTCTATCGCGGTGCGGCCCTGGTGATGGCCGACGATCTGTCCCGCGGACCGACCACGACCGTCCTCACTCAGCTGTGCGGGGACGCGCACCTGAGCAACTTCGGTATCTTCGCCACCCCGGAACGCAAGCTGACCTTCGACATCAACGACTTCGACGAGACGTATCCCGGGCCGTTCGAGTGGGACGTCAAGCGGCTCGTCGCCAGTCTCGTGATCGCCGCGCAGGACAACGGTTTCACGAGCAAGCAGCAGGCGCGCATCGCCCGCGCCTGTGCCGCCGAATACCGCGAGACGATCGCCCGGCAGGCGGAGCGTGGGAATCTGGCGGTCTGGTATTCGCACATCGAAGCCGGCGCGGAACTCGCGGAGCTGCGCGACGAACTCGACTCGTCCATGAAGAAGCGCCTGCGCAAGACTCTCGAGAAGTCCCGGCACCGGGACAGCGTCCAGGCGCTGGCCAAGTTGACCGAGGTGGTCGACGGCCGGCGCCGGATCATCAGCAACCCGCCACTCATCGTCCCCATCGAGGAGGTGCTGCCCGACGCGGACGCGGACGAGCTCTACGCCGACCTGCACCAGCGCCTCCGCCAGTACCGCTCGACCCTCCAGTGGGACCGGCGGGTATTGCTCGAGCAGTTCGAGTTCGTGCAGGCGGCGCGCAAGGTGGTCGGTGTCGGTAGCGTCGGGACCCGGGCGTGGATCTTCCTGTTGCGCGGCACGGGTGACGACGACCCGCTCTTCCTGCAGGCCAAGGAGGCACAACGATCCGTGCTCTCGTACTACGTGGACGGACCGACGTTCGCCAACGAGGGCGAACGGGTGGTCAACGGCCAGCGGCTGATGCAGGCGGCCAGTGACATCTTCCTCGGCTGGCAGCAGGGCCCCGGCCCGGACGGGATCCGGCGCGACTTCTACCTGCGGCAGCTGCGCGACGGCAAGGGCTCGGCGGTCGTCGAGGCGATGACTCCCACCGGCATGACGCTGTACGGGCGGCTGTGCGGACGGGTGCTGGCGTACGGGCACGCCCGATCCGGCGACCGCATCGCGATCGCCGCATACCTCGGGTCTGGAACCGAATTCGACGATGCCATAGCGGCTTTCGCGGTCGCCTACGCCGAGCAGAACGTCCGGGACCACGCTGCGCTCGTCGATGCGATCGCCGCGGGGCGGATCACCGCTCAGCGCGGTCTCTGATCCGAGGGAGCACCGCCCGCCCCGTCCCGGCGTTGCTGTCCGGACGCCTGCCGGACCGCCTCGCCGAGCTGGAGCTCAGGCTTCCTCCAACGCCTCGCCGATTCCCTGGAGCAGGCGGTGGTGATGCGCCTCGGCCAGAAGGTGGCCCGCGGTGATGGCAACCGCCACCGGCCACTCGAGGAGCTCGAGGGCCACCAGAGTGCCGACACCCGCCAGGTAGGCGAGTTGCTCGGGCGGCGGGAGGCTGATGTGGCCCATGACGGGCAGATCCAGGACGAGATGTTCGGCCTCACGCAACCGTTCGAGGGCGGGACGACGCGGCGACACCGCTGACGTCGTGGCAACCATGGCAGTCCCTTTCGTTGTCGGGCTCACGGACGAGCCGACCGTGTTCCGGCCGTCGGGTCAGCGCCGGTCTCTGCGGTCCTCTCGTCGATCTTCCCGGCGGTCGGAACGCCGGCGGACACCGTGGGCGACTACCGCCGCCGTCGCAACGGTGGTGGCCGTACGTGCCACGGGTGCGGGTCCGATCACCGCGGCGCGACGCATTCGCCTGGCTGCGAGTGGCATGTCAGTCTCCTTCTTGTTCGTCGGCCTCGATTGCGGCCAGCAGGGCCTGTACGGGAATGCGGCCGCTGGCCACCAGCTGCCCCCCGGCGCGGCGGATCGCCGACGCGAACGGCGCGGCCCACAGGTTCTCCCACACCAGCAAGGCCGCGGTGCTGCCGGGCTCTACGGCCGCGGCGACCGCCTCGACGTCCTCCTCGCTGAGTAGCATCGCCAGCTCGGCTTCGTAGGAGCGCAGCGCGCCGATCTCGGCTTCGTCCAGGTCGGCGAGCTCGAACGCTTCGAGCGATCCGTCGGTGTCCTTCCTCAGCAACAGCAGATCCAGGACGCGTACTGTTCCGCGTTCGACGAGTTCTTCGAGGGCGGGTGCGATCTCGCCCCTGAACCTGCTGCCCGGGAACTCCACTACGATCCAGTCCACCGGACCGAGTTCGTCGATGTCACTGTCGATTTGTCGTTCGACCTTTTCGGTCATCGCGTCGTCTCCTTTGCCGAGTTGTCGTCGATGGAGTGGCAAGGCCACGTACCCGTGGTGGGTTCCACGTCCGGTTCGGCGGCGTCCACGTGCCGCCTCGTCCCGGACGGCCGGCTTGTCGGAGAGTCCGATGACGACCTGGCAAGTCGGTCTGCCGGTGGGTTCTACGCAATCGACGGTAGACCTGATGGCTGCGCCCGGAAAGGAGCTCGGTGAAGACCGCTCGATCCGGTGACCTACGGCGCCTGAAATGGACCCGAGCAGGACAGATCGGATATTCCGGACGCAGGTGCCGCGGCGTCTACGCCTCGTGTGCCGGCTTCCGTTCGGGTCGGGGGTGGCGGCGGAACCATGCGGCGTACCGGTCGGCGAGGGGGGCGGCGGTGACTCCGTGGGCGAGGACCGACAGGCCTACGGTGACGACAGCGGTGAGCAGTAGCAGGTCTTCGTGGGGCAGGGTACCGGGTTCTTCGAGAATCAGGATGACGAAGACGATGGTGGCCAGTCCGCGGGGGCCGAACCAGCCGAGGAAGGCGAGGGTGGGGGCGCGGGCATGCGTGCCGAGCAGCGACAGTGTGACGGGGACCATGCGCACGACGGTCAGGCTCAGCGTGGCGTAGGCGAGTACCGGCCACGACAGGTGTTCGAGGGCCGGCCCGAGCAACACCGCCCCGAAGACGATGAACGTCACGGCGTTGAACACATCCCCGGCCTCGTCGATCAGTTGGGAGACCTCCTCGTCGGCGCGGTGCCGGATCGTCCCGAAGGTCAGCCCGCCGACGAACGCGGCGATGAATCCCGAGCCGCCGAGGGGCACGGCGGCGGTGTAGGCCAGCGTGGCGGCGGCCACCGGCACGATCTGAACCCACAGGGGGTCGATCGTGCGGTGCCGGACGGCGAGGATCAGTACCGCCGCCGCGACCGCTCCGGCACCTACCCCGGCGAGGATGCCGTAGCCGATCTGCTCGGTGACCAACCGTACGGCTGCACCGCCGCCGATCGCCCCGGACTCGGCGCGTGCGATCGCCAGCACGATCAGGAACAGCGGTACGCAGATGCCGTCATTGAGGCCGCTTTCGACGTTGAGTCCCTGGCGCACCCGCGTCGGCAGGATCGGCAGGGTGACCACCGCCTGCCCGAGAGCGGCGTCGGTGGGCGCGAGGATCACGGCGAGCAGCAGCGCCTCGGGCCAGGAGAGGTCGCCCAGGACGAGTACCGCGGTGGCGAAGCCGGCCGTGATGGTCAGCGGTAGTCCTATACCGAGAAGGCGTGCAGGAAGCGAGATCTCGGACCGTAGAGCGGTCGGGTCCACACCAGCGGCGTCGGAGAACAGCACGAGGGCAAGGGTGACCTCGGCGAGCAGTTTCACCGTTTCGCTGTTGGCCTCGACGTCGATCAGCCCGGCAGCCTGTGCGCCCAGCACGAGGCCGCCGACGGTGAAGACCATCGGAGCCGTGACGGAAGTGCCCGCAACCCGTCCGGAGATCGCCGCGAAGACGAGCAAGATGCCGGCCATCGGCGTCCGCGCGGCAGAACGAGAGCTGCCACACCCGACCACAGGGGAACTCCCAGGAACACCAAGATGATCCACATCATGAGTCGGGTCCTTGCCTCGCCGCACCGGAGTTCCGGGACAGGCGCGACCGGAGGGGCGGCGTCGTCATATTCTGCCGAATCCGAGACATCGTGCGACGAAATTTCGGCGGATCGCGCCGTTTGCACGTGCGGCGATTCGGCCGGTCGATACGCTCGGAATGCCGGAAAACGACAGGTCTGCTCGAGATCGGGAGCGTTGCCATGGCAAGAACCCACCACGGAAAGATCGCGGTCGACATTCGTGATTCCGTCCCGGATTGGGCGCCGTATCTGCCCGCGCAGGCGCCGGAGGGTGCCCCGAACGTTCTGATCATCGCCTGGGACGACGTCGGGTACGGCAGTATGGACATCTTCGGCGGCCCGATCGAGACCCCGACGATGCGGCGGATCGCGGACCGCGGCGTGAAGTACTCGAACTTCCACACCACCGCGCTGTGTTCCCCGACCCGGGCGTCGCTGCTGACCGGACGCAACGCGACGACCAACGGAATGGCGACCATCGCCGAATTGAGCTCCGGATTCCCCGGCATCAGCACCCACATCCCGTTCGAGAACGGGTTCGTCTCGGAGGTCCTGGCCGAGCGGGGGTGGAACACCTACTGCGTCGGCAAGTGGCACCTGACGCCGGGAGAAGAAATGAACATGTCGGCGGTCAAGAGCCGGTGGCCGCTGGGCCGCGGATTCGAGCGCTTCTACGGATTCCTCGGCGGCGAATCCAGCAGTTGGTACCCCGACCTGGTCTACGACAATCACCCGATCGAAGCGCCCGGAACGCCCGAGGACGGTTACCACCTGTCCAAGGACCTTGCGGACAAGGCGATCGAGTTCATCCGCGACGCCAAGACCATCGACCCCGACAAGCCGTTCTTCTTGTACCTGGCCCCGCAGGCCGGGCACGCCCCGCACCACGTGTTCACCGAATGGGCCGATCGGTACAAGGGCAGGTTCGACCAGGGCTACGAGGCCATCCGCGTCGAGATCCTGCAGCGGCAGAAGGACCTCGGGTTGTTGCCCGGGAACACCGAGCTGTCGCCGATCAATCCGCACGGGGAGCCGGCCACCACCGGGCCCGACGGTCAGCCGTGGCCGCTGCTCGACACCGTCCGGCCCTGGGACTCGCTCACCGCCGACGAGCAACGCCTGTTCGTCCGGATGGCCGAGGTCTTCGCCGGTTACATCTCCTACACGGACGACCAGCTCGGCCGGGTGATCGACATGCTCGAAGCGAGCGGTGAGCTCGACAACACCCTCGTCGTCGTGGTTTCCGACAACGGTGCCAGCGGGGAAGGAGGACCCAACGGATCGTTCAACGAATGGCGCTTCTTCAACGGGATCCCCGACACCACCGAGGGCACCCTGCCGCACCTCGACGAACTGGGCACACCGGCGTCGTACAACCACTACAACACCGGCTGGGCGTGGGCCTTCGACACCCCGTTTCCGTACTGGAAGCGCTGGGCCGGCTACGAAGGTGGAGTCGCCGACATGTGCGTGGTCTCGTGGCCGGCGCGGATCGAGGCCTCGGCCGAACCTCGCTCGCAGTACGTCCACGCCGTCGACGTCGTCCCGACGATCTACGAGCTGCTCGGCATCACCCCACCCGCGGTTCTGAAGGGATACACCCAGAGCCCACTCGAGGGAGAGAGCTTCGCGGCCTCCCTGACCGATCCCGCAGCACCGGGCAAGGACGTGCAGTTCTACACGATGCTGGGGCAGCGTTCGCTGTATCACGAAGGGTGGCTCGTCTGTTCCGTGCATCCGCCCCTGTCCGGGTGGGGGCACTTCGACAAGGACGTGTGGGAGCTGTACCACCTTGCGGAGGATCGAGCCCAACTGCACAATCTCGCAGACGCCGAACCCGAGCGGCTGGAAGCTCTGAAGAGCCTGTGGTTCTACTACGCGGGTCGTCACCACGGGCTACCGCTGGACGATCGCAGCGCCCTCGAACAGGTGCTCGCCGAACGTCCCCACCCGGGCAAGAAGCGCGACCACTATGTCTACTATCCGGACTGCGCGGACGTCCCGGAGGCGGCCGGCGTCGCCATCACCGGACGGTCCTACACGATCGTCGCCGGTGTGCACGTGGACTCGGCCGCTGCCGAGGGAGTCCTGTACGCCCACGGCGGTCTGGCCGGCGGCCACAGCCTGTACGTCAAGGACGGCCGTCTACGCTATGCCTTCAACTGGGTCGGCACGCACCTGCAGACCGTGGTCGCCGACCGGGACCTGACCCCCGGCGCTCACGTGTGCACCGCCGAATTCGCCGTATCGGGGAAGAACACCGATCCGGCAATGCCGGGTTTCGCCGGCACCCTGACTCTCTATGTCGACGATCAGCAGGTGGCCTCCGATGAGATCGTCACCCAGCCGGGGGCGTTCTGCCTCGTCGGTGACGGCATCTGCGTCGGGCGCGACAGCGCCTCGCCGGTCACCCCGGACTACGTGTCCCCGTTCCGCTTCACCGGAGGCACGATCGACAAGGTCGTCGTCGACGTCTCCGGCGAGCGCTACGTCGACCACGAGGCGCAGGTGCGGGCCTGGTTCTCGATCGATTGACCCGCGTCGCTCAGCGGCCACGGGAACTCGCCCTGCCAGGTGTCGGCGAGGTACCGCCCCTTCGGGGTGTCCTTCACGAAACGCCGGCCCTCGGCGACGGTGACCGGACGAATGTCCATCCGGAACCCGTCCACACCGACCTGGCCGACCGGACGCTCCTCGATGGAACTCCTCCGACCCAATCCAGAAGGTTCGGCCCGGAATCCAGGTCGTCTTCTTCGGTGCTCGACCCGTCGGCGCTGCCGGCTGCCGGCTTCGAGCATCCCGGGATCGGCTCGCTGCGAACCGATCTTCGGTAAACCGCGTAGGTCCCGGCCTATCGGACCTGCATCCCGGCCTGACCCGAGGAGGCCTGTCCCAGAGCCGTGGCCTTGAGCTGTTCGAACTCCGCCTGAGTGATCACTCCCGAGTCGTAGAGCGCCTTCGCATCGGCGATGTGCTCGGCGGGGGACTTTCCGGCGACCTGCCGGATGTACTCGTCGGTGGCCTGCTTGGTCTCCTGCTGGGCGCGCATCGACCGCTCCGCCATACCGCGGCCCCGGGCGATCAGATAGACGAAGGCGGTCAGGTACGGCAAGAGGACCAGCCCGATGACCCAGAGGGTTTTGGCGAAGCCGGACACGGTGTGATCGCGGAACAGGTCGACCAAGATCTGGAACAGCACGATCAGGTAGGCCACGAAGGCGAAGACGATGATCGTGTACCACACGTAATCCCAGAACGAATCCATGATGTGCACCTCCTGTGTGCGGACCCCGGGTGGGGCGGAGCTCCCGAGGACCCGGGCGACTCACATCGAGAATGACACCGCGACCGGCCTCTCCCCAGGGGAGAAAGACCCTCGATCCCACCGCCGGGCGGAGGCCCCGGATCCTTTTCGCGACCACCGAATCGAGCGGTGACCTTGTGCTCTACACCACTGGCCGTCGACGGCGGAACACTGTAGTCGAGCAACGCAGGAGTATCGAGATGAACGCAGAGCAGCCCCTGGCCCTCCGGTTGTGGCGCCGCGCTCCGTGGAGCGGCAATCCCCTGATGCGACGATCCGAGCGAGTGGAGTCCGCACTCGTCCTGGCCGTGGCACTGTTCGTGCTCGTTCTGATTCCGTTCGCCGCCGCCTACGGGACGGCGACCTACGCCCGGATCGGCGAGCTGGCGATGCAGGAGCATCAGCAACGGCACCAGGTGGCCGCGGTCCTTCTCGAGGAACCGGCACCTGCGCGAGCCGACGCACTGACGGACACCGCGACACGGGGTCCGGGCGACCCGGAGCGGGCGACCGCGCGGTGGACGACCGGGACCGGTGAAACACGCACGGGCAGGGTGGAGGTGCCCTTCGGTGCGAAGCCCGGCGAGACGATCGACATCTGGATCGACTCGAACGGCGATCCCGTCGCCGCGCCCAGAACGGGCTCGGACGGCGTCGTGGCCGGTATCGTTGCCGCGCTTACGGTGTGGGGGATGAGCTCCGGTGTCGCGCTGCTGCTCCTCTACGGAGTGCACCGGGTCGGTACGAGGCGGAGGATCTCGGCGCTGGATCGGGAGTGGAACGACGTCGGGAGGAGCCCGGGATGGTCGATGGGTTGACCGTCGGCGCGAAGCGGCATTCTCGATCTTCTTGCCGGGTAATATGTTGCGTCGGGAGGCCCGGATGAGCGACTGGGTGTGCCGGCTGATGATGCCGAAGGATTCCGGCGGCAGTCCGGCTCAACTGCATCTGGTGCTCCGCGACGATCTCACGGACGCGGAGGTGCTCGCCCACGTCCTCGGGCTGGTTCACGAGTTCTACGGTCCCCGCGTGCAGGTCGACGATCTGAGGCCCGAGTCCTGGGCGCAGCCCCGGTTCGCGTCCCGGCTCCGAAGCTCACCCGCCGGATGAGGAACGGAGGCGATACGGCAGGTCGTTTCACCGCAGATCATCGAGCGGGATCTCAGGGAAGGGGACGGGGCGTGTCCGAGGATGTGCGTGTCGGTCAGGGCGGTGCGGGCCACGGCAGCGTGAGCCGGGGCAGTACCGCCGAGAGGAGCGTCGGGCAGAAGATCGCGACGGGCATTTCGGTCGGTGCCGCCGTCGTTCTCGCCACCGTGGGAATTCTGCAACTGCTGCAGGGCATCGCGGCGGTCGCGGAGGACGAACTGTTCGTGGTGGGGCAGAAATACACGTTCGAGTTCGATCTCACGACGTGGGGTTGGATCCACATCGTCACCGGTGCCGTCCTCATAGTGGTAGGCGCTGCCCTCCTCACCGGGGCCACCTGGGGGCGGGTCGCGGCGATCGTCGTCGCAGCCCTGTCGATCCTGCTCAACTTCATGTGGTTGCCGTACTACCCGTGGTGGTCGATCCTGATCATCGCTCTCGACGTGGTGGTCATCTGGGCGGTATCGACCTGGGATCCACGGCTGGACTACTAGGTTCGCGTGAAGGCCGGACCGAGGTGATCGACCCGGGCCGTCCACCGATCGGCGGAATATCAAAGGGTGCAGAGGTTTCAATCCCCCTGGAGCGCTTCGTCCGCCGCCGTGTCACACCGAGTGGAATGAGATGACGATGGACAGCGAGCCTACGCGCAGCGGCACGGGCACCGCTCCGCTCGACACCGCCGAACGGGCCGAGCTGGAGCGGTTGCGGGCCGAGGTGGCCGCACTGCGGGCGCGGGCGGAGGCCGCGCCCGAGGCGCCCCCGCAGTCGCCCCCGCCCGTGTCGCGTCCGCCGCGGCACGGGCTGCGCTGGACTGCGGTAGCGATCCTGACCGTGCTGGTCGCTCTGCTGGCGATCACGTCGGTGACGGCGCGGTTCGTCCGCAGCGAAATCCTCGACACGGATCGGTACGTCACCACCGTGGCCCCGCTCGGTTCCGATCCCGCGGTGCAGACCGAGATCGCGGGCACGGTCACCGACGAGATCTTCGCGCGAGTCGATGTCGAAGGCCTCACGTCCGACGCGCTGACCGCCCTGACCGATGCCGTTCCGGCGACCGCGGACGCGCCCCGCGTGGACCGGGCGGTGGAGGGCCTCGCGCCGGTGATCGCCGGGCAGGCACGCAATTTCGTGTACGAGACGGTGCTGTCGCTGGTGCAGACCGACCAGTTCGAGGACCTGTGGATCCAGGCCAACCGAGCCGCCCACACCGGTCTGGTGGCAGTCGTCACCGGTGAGGGCGGGCCGTCCTCGGTGACGGTGGACGAGAGCGGCACGGTCAGCATCTCCCTCGGCACGATCATCGAGAACGTCAAGGCTCGTCTGTTGGACCGGGGATTCTCATTCGCCGAGAAGATCCCCGACATCGACAAGCAGTTCGTGCTGTTCCAGTCGCCGGAGCTCGTCAAGGCGCAACGGGCGGTCAGCGCCCTGAACACGGCGTCGGATGTGCTGCCGTGGCTCACGATCGCCGCCGCTGTGGCCGCGGTGGCCGTGGCTCCGCCCGGCCGTCGCCGTCGTGCCCTGGCGTTCGTCGGGACGGCACTGCTCGTGGGGATGCTGATCCTCGCGATCGCGCTGATCGTCGCCCGGTCCCTCTACCTCGGCGACATTCCCCCGGACGTGCTGTCCCCGGACGCTGCCTCGGCGATCGCCGACACGGTGCTGGTGCCGCTGCGGACCGCGCTGCGGGCGGTGGCGGTCCTCGGCCTGGTGATCGCGGTCGGGGCGTACCTGACCGGGGGATCGGCCTCCGCGGCAGCCGTCCGTCGTGGATTCGGGCGAGGCATGGACGCGGTGCAGCGGTCTCGTAAGCCGCGGCCACCGAACCAGGTGGAAGCCGGGGCCTACCGGGCCCGGACCGCGTTGCGGCTGGCGATCATCGGCGTCGCCGCCCTGATGCTGATGTTCTGGCGCTATCCGACCGGTCTCGTGGTCGTGTGGATCGTTCTCGGTGCCCTGCTGGCGTTGCTCGCGCTCGAGGTGCTGATCCGGCCGGCACGAACCTGGGACCAACCGACGGAGGACGTGGTGTCGGCACCGCCGACGGAGGACGTGGTGTCGGCACCGCCGACGGAGGGCGTGATGTCGGCACCGCCGACGGACGAACAACCGACGGAGAAACTCCCGGGCACGAAGACGGGGACGTGAGCCCGGTGGACGCCGTTCCCGGCGACCAGGTGCCGGCCTCGCGCCGATGGTGGGCGCGTGCGGCGTTCGCCGCCGTCCTCTGCGCTGTCGCCCTTCCGGTGATCGTCGCGGGCCTGCGCGGCGCCCTCGCGCTCCTGGCGGTGAGCGTGGCGGTGGCAGCGGTGACGGTCGCGGCCCTGTACTGGTTCCTCGCGACCCGGGGGCTGCTGCGTGCGCTGTCGCTGGGACTCGCGGTGGTCGCCCCCCTCGCCCTGCCCGTGCTGTTCGTGCGGGAGCGCGTGCTCTGGCTCGCGTTGGTGTCGGTCGCCCTGGTGCTGCTCGCCCTGGCGTGCGCGCGGGCGGCCCTGCGCCGCGACACAGAGCAGGGGATGCCCGAGTATCCGGCTCCGCCGGTCCACCGCCCGTTCCTGGTGATGAACCCCCGCTCGGGGGGTGGCAAGGTCGTGAAGTTCGACCTGCAACGCAAGGCCGAGGAACTCGGTGCCGAGGTGGCCCTGCTCGCCGGACCGGGCCCCGTCGACGTCGAGGCCCTGGCCCGGCAGGCGGTGGAGCGGGGCGCCGACCTGCTCGGCGTCGCCGGAGGTGACGGGACACAAGCCCTGGTGGCGGCGATCGCGGCCGAGCACGGACTGCCGTTCCTGGTGATCAGCGCCGGCACGCGGAACCACTTCGCGCTGGACCTGGGACTGGACCGGGAGGACCCGGCCGCGGGCCTGGACGCGCTGCGGGACGGGGTGGAACTCCGCGTCGATCTCGGCAGGATCGGGGGACGGGTGTTCGTGAACAACGCCTCGTTCGGTGTCTACGCCGACGTGGTGCAGAGCCCGGAATACCGGGACGACAAGGCCGGGACGGCCCTGCGGATGATGCCCGACCTGCTCGCCCGCGACAGCGCCACCCGGCTGCGGGCCCGCATCGACGGCGACACGACGGTGGAGGGCGCGCAGGCCGTCCTGGTGAGCAACGACCCGTACGCGACCGACGACCTCGCGGGGCTGGGACGCCGGCCCCGGCTGGATCGCGGGGTGCTCGGGGTGGTGACGATCTCGGTAGCCGGCGCGGGGCAGGCGGTCGACCTGCTGCGCCGCACGCACAGCCGGGGGCTGGTTCAGCGCGTGGCTACCGAGGTGATAGTCGACGCGGAAGCCCCGGAGATTCCGGTCGGGGTGGACGGGGAAGCGTTGATGCTGCCCACGCCTGTGCGATGCACCGTCGAACCGCAGGCGCTGCGGGTGCGGGTGCCCCGGCGCCGTCCGGGAACCCTGGTCTCGGCACCGACCTGGGACTGGGCGCGGCTCCGGGACCTGGCCTTCCGGCCTCAGCGCTCCTCGTCGGTCTCGTCGGGCTTGCGCTGACTCTCCCCGGGTCGTGTGCCCACCGGCACACGCGGCAGTGATCCGGTGCCGAACAGGGCGGCGACGGCGAGCAGCGCCGTGACGCCGAAGGCCACTTGGAGCGCCTCGAGGCGCGCGTCCGAGTTGACCTCGACGATCGCATCCGCGGTGGACTCGTCCACCCCGGCATCGGCCAACGCCCCCTCGAGCTGGGTGTCGGACAGGAACGGCACCCCGGCAGCCATGTCCGTGGTGGCCTGCTGCTGCACCGAGTCCGGTACCGCCGGGTTGTTCTCGATACCGGCGATGACAGAGGTGGTCAGGGTGGCGATGAGGATAGACCCGATCAGGGCGGTTCCCAGCGACGCGCCGAGATTGGTCGCCGTGTTCTGCAGACCGCCGACCTCGGCGCTCTGCGAGTCCGGCACCGCGGACACCGTGACCGCACCGAGCTGGGAGGCCAGCGCCCCCAGGCCGAGACCCATCAACAGCATCGGGATCGACACGACCGCCGCGCTGGCGCCGGGATCCATTCCACCCACGAGGAGGAGGATGCCGACGGCCATGGTCCCGAGACCGAGCCGGACGACGAGCCGGGGATTCGCGTGAGGTCGCAGCTTCGGGATGCCGACGGCCGCCAGGACCAGAGCGATCGACAGCGGAAGGATCCGCACGCCCGTCTCGAGCGCACTGAGTTCGAGGACCACCGACAGGAACAGGGGGACGGAGAAGAACACCCCGGCCTGGATGAGGAACTGGGCGAAGAACATGCTCAGCCCCCCGACGAGCTGGCTGTTCTTCAGCAGCGCGGGATCGACCAGCGGTTCGCCGCCCGACTTCGCCAGGTACGTCTCCCGGCGCAGGAACAGGTAGAGCACGAACAGGCCGCCGAGCAGCAGCCAGATGACGGGGGACAGACCCAGGATCTGCGGTCCGCCGGGTTTGGCCTGGATCCAGCCCCATTCGCTCGAGCGCAGCACGCCGTAGACGAACATTCCCAGGCCGGCCACCGACAGGAGCGAGCCGACGAGGTCGAGCCGGATCCGCTGGGGTGGAATGTCTTCCACGCGGCGCAGCGCGAGCAGGATCAGGACGACGATGACGACCTCACCGAAGAAGACGTAGCGCCAGGACGCGAACGTCGTCACCGCCCCACCGAGCAGCGGCCCCACCGCGACTGCCGCAGCGCCCGCGGCTGCCACCAGTCCGTAGGCGGCGGGACGGCGTTCGGCGGGGAAGTTCGCGGCGACAAGGGAGACGATCGCGGGCATGATCAGGGCCGCACCGATGCCCTCGAGCAGGGACCAGCCGATGAGCAGGACGGTGAGATTCGGTGCGATGCCGGTGACGAACGAGCCGGCACCGTAGATGATCAGGCCGAGCCCGAACGCACGGCGCCGGCCGAGAATGGTGCCGACCTTGCCGCCGGTGATCATCAGGGTCGCCATCACCAGCGTGTACAGGGTGATGGCGGTCTGAATGCCGGTGATGGTGGTGTTCACGTCCGCGGCCACGGTCGCCATCGACACGTTCATCACGGAGCTGTCGAGCGTCATCAGGAACTGGCCCGCAGCCAGCACCGCGAGCACCAGGGTGGAACCCGAGGCCGTCGCCGGCCCCTTCTGTGAACTCTCGAGACTCATGGCATCGACCTCTCGGGGCCCTCGGCACTGCTGCGTTCACGCAGGTTAGACCATCGCACGCTGCCGACGCACGGCTACAGGGCACAACGTCCCCGATCTCGGCTCCACCGGCTCGAGCGGCCGGAACCGCCGGATGTCGTTGCCCGCGGGGCCGACCACGGCGGCCGAGGACTCGGGCATCTCGTTCCATGCGCCCGGCAGATCGCGGAGCGGTTCGGACACGACGAACCGGGCGTCGATGCCCAGGCGATGGAACATCTCCACCGCGGGGTGCAGCTCGCGGAGCTCGGCGACCTCGGTGGAGGAGAACAGAGACCGGGTCCGGCCCTCCGTGGAGTAGCGGAACACCCAGATCGTGTCGCCGGCTGTGGTGGCCACGGTCATCTGTACGGGGTCGTCGATCCCGTGGTCGCGGGCGACCTTCTCGACCATCCCGACCGCGCGGCCGACCGCGGTGAACGGATCGTCCCGGAGACCGAATGTGAGAGCGAGGAAGAACAGCACCTCGGAGTCCGTGGTACCCGCGATGTCCGGGTACAGCGACGGATCCACAGCCATCATCAGTTCTCGTTTGATGTCCCGGAAGCCGAGGATCTCGCCGTTGTGCATCCACAGCCATTTCCCGTGCCGGAACGGGTGGCAGTTGCTGCGCTGCACCTGCGTGCCGGTCGAGGCGCGCACATGCGCGAACAGTAGCGGGGCGCGGATCTGCGCGGCGATCTCCCGCAGGTTGTGGTTGTTCCATGCCGGGTCGATGCTCTTGAACAGGGCTGGTTCGGAAACTGTTCCGTACCAGCAGATTCCGAATCCGTCACCATTGGTGGTGGCTCCGAGATGGGAGTGCAGGCTCTGGTCGATGAGCGAATGCTCGGGCTTGAACAGCAGGTCCTCCACGAGGATCGGCTCGCCCGAGTAGGCCATCCATCTGCACACCCGGTCATCGAATCACTCCACCGGCGCCGGTGCTCTGGTTTCCCGAGCTATTGTGTCGCTGGGGAATCCGTTGTCTCGAGGTCCAGCACCGAGCCGGTGGTGGCGCCCCCGTCGACGAGGAATTCGGAGCCGGTCGAGTAGGTGGCCTCGGTGACGACGAATCGCACCATCCGGGCCACCTCCTCGGGACTGCCGAAGCGGGGGATCGGCTGCGTGGCGGCGATGCCGCGGTCCATTCCCGCCGTCATCGGTGTGTCGATGGGGCCGGGGTGCACCGAGCACACCCGGACCCCGTCGGGGGCGAACTCGAGCGCGGCGGTTTTCGTCAGGCCGCGCAGGGCCCATTTGCTCGCCACGTAGGCGCCGAGGCCGGCGTAGCCGATGAGGCCGGCCGTCGAGGAGTCGTTGACGACGACCCCGCGCCCGCGACGCAACGCCGGGCCGGCGACGTGCATTCCCAGCCACTGGCCGACGAGATTGACCTGCAGCACGCGTTCGAACTCGACTCGGGTCTGCTCCTCGATGGTGCCGACGGCCAGGATGCCGGCGTTGTTGATCAACGCCCGCAACGGACCGATGGATTCGGCCACGGCGACCGCCTCCGACCATTGCGCTTCGTCGGTCACGTCGAGGTGCACGAACTTCGAGCCGTTGCCGAGTGTCGCGGCGTGGCGGGTGCCTTCGTCGTCGAGCACGTCGGCGACGACGACACCGGCGCCTTCACCGGCGAGGATCGTGGCGACGGCGGCGCCGATGCCGCGGCTGCCCCCGGTGACGAGGACCGAACCTCCGTCGAGTTCCGTCATGACCCCAACCCCTCGTGTGCCGATACCGTTGGTGCCGGGGTGCCGTTTCGGGCGATCTCGGATTCCGGTGGTCGTGCGCTGTCCGCGGCGCTCCGCGGCGGACCCGCCGTGGCGGCGGTGATCTCGCGGTCGAGGAACGTCTTCAGTTCGGAGATGGCGCTCATCATGGGGGCCGGGAACACCACGGTCGTGTTCTTCTCGACGCCCAGTTCCACCAGTGTCTGCAGGTTGCGCAACTGAAGGGCGAGCGGGTGGGCCAGCATCGTGTCGGATGCCTGTCCGAGGGCGGTCGCGGCGATCGACTCGCCCTCGGCGGCAATGATCTTGGCCCGCTTCTCCCGCTCCGCCTCGGCCTGCCGCGCCATGGCCCGCTTCATGCTGTCGGGCAGCTGGATGTCCTTCAGTTCCACCAGCGTCACCTCGACGCCCCATTCCAGAGTGGACACGTCGAGAAACTCGCGGATGTTCGCGTTGATCACGTTCGTCTCGGACAGTGCCTCGTCGAGCGTGTGCCGGCCGACGACCCTGCGCAGCGTGGTCTGGGCGATCTGATCGATCGCCGCTGCCACGTTCTCGATCGCGACGACCGACTTCACGGCATCGATGACCCGGAAGTACGCCACGGCAGAGATGTCGACACTGACGTTGTCGCGGGTGATGATGCCCTGGGACTGGATCGGCATCGTCACGATCCGCAGCGACACCTTCGTCAACCGGTCGACGAGAGGGATGATCAGATGCAGTCCGGGCTCCTTGACGCCGATGAGCCGGCCGAACCGGAACAGCACGCCCTTCTCGTACTGGGTCACCACATGCACGGCCTGCGACAGGACGAACAGCGCGACCATCAGGAGCACGCCGGCCAGGACGATCCACGCGGCCACGGCTCCTACTTCCGCATCGCTTCGCGGCTGTGGTTCCACGGTCCACCCCTGGGGCATCGCCGGAAAGGGTCGAAGGTCACCGTGCCGGGAACGGTGTCGGACGCGCAGCGCGGACCGGGCGGTACAGTGAAGCCTGTATACCCCCTTGGGTATGCCGAGCCTACGTGGAGGGAGTGTCGGGATGACATCGGCCGACTTCGTCGACGGAGTCGAGATGCTGTGGCGACCGGGCTGCCCGTTCTGCTCGAGGCTGCGCCGGGGCCTGCGCAGGCGCGGTATCGAGACCGCCGAGACCGACATCTGGCAGGACCGGACCGCCGCCGAACGGATCCGCGCGGTGACCGGCGGTGACGAGATCGTGCCGACCGTCTTCATCGGACCGGTCGCACTCGTCAATCCCTCTGTGCAAGAAGTCGAATCGGCGATCGAGCGGTATCTCCCCGGCCGGGTCGGCGAGCTGGTCGGGCCCCGGCCGACGACGCTGTGGTCCCGACTGTCCGAGACGTTCCGCAACCGGCCGCTCGAATCCCCGTCCCGACGATCGAAGGAGTCGTGATGTCCGAACATCCTCAGGACGAAGAACTCTGGGACGAGCGCTACCGCTCCCGCCCTACGCTGTGGAGCGGTGAGCCCAACCGTCACCTCGTGGGGGAGGCGGCCGATCTCGCACCCGGGCTCGCCCTCGACGTAGGCTGCGGCGAGGGCGCGGACGCCATCTGGCTCGCGCAGCGCGGCTGGCGCGTCGACGGCGTGGACGTCTCCGGCGTCGCCCTGCAACGCGCCGTCGAGCATGCGGAGCGGGCCGGCGCCGAGGTCGCCGGCCGCATCTCGTGGCTGCACGAGAACCTGACGGCCTGGGATCCGGGCCGAGGGCGGTACGACCTCGTCTCCGCGCAGTACATGCACCTGCCCCAGCCGGAACGTGATGTCCTCTTCCGGCGGCTCGGGGAGGCGGTCGCCCCCGGCGGCACGCTCCTGGTCGTCGGACACCATCCCTCCGACCTGCAGACCACCGTGCCGCGTCCGCCGCGACCCGAGTTGTTCTTCACGGGGGCGGACGTCGTGGCACTGCTCGATCCCGACGGCTGGGACGTCGTCACCGACACCGCCGTCGCGCGGCCGGCCACCGACCCGGACGGACGGGTCGTCACGGTGCACGACACCGTGGTCAGGGCCCGACGGCGCTGATCCCGTCGAACATCGTCACCGGGCGGTAGCCCTCAGTGTCACCGGGCGGTAGCCCTCAGTGTTGCCGGGCGGTAGCCCTCGGCGTTGCCGGCGGTAGCCCTCAGGCCAGTGCGAGGAAGAGGCGCTCGAGCTGCTCCTCGGTGAGCCGGTCGGGGCACGTGTCGTCCTCTTCGTCGAGCATGCATCGACGAAGCTGCGCGGCAACGATTTTGAAGCCGGCACGGTCGAGTGCCCGGGAGACGGCGGCGAGCTGGGTCACCACGTCCCGGCACTCGCGGCCGGATTCGAGCATGGCGATGACACCCGCGAGCTGCCCCTGGGCGCGGCGCAGCCGGTGCAGCACCTGGGTATCGGCTTCGGGGGTGACGGCGGTCCGGGCGACGGGGGCGGCGGGAGTGTTCATCGGTGTGCTTCCGGTAGGGGAGGGATTCGTTCGGATACCCCACGGGGTACTTGACATACCCTATGGGGTATGTGGCAGGGTTGTCCATAGCGAGGACGAAATCGACTCATACGGAGGAACCACGATGATTCTCGAGCAGTACTACATCGAGTGCCTGTCGCACGCGTCGTACCTGATCGGTGACGAGAGCACCGGCCGGGCGGTCGTGGTCGATCCGCGCCGCGATATCGGCGAGTACCTCGACGACGCCCGTAAGCACGGGCTGACCATCGAGGGTGTGATCAACACCCACTTCCACGCCGACTTCGTCTCCGGGCACCTGGAACTGGTGGAGGCGACCGGGGCGTGGATCGGGTTCGGTGAGGCCGCCGAGACCGACTACCCGATCCGCCGGCTGCGCGACGGCGAGCACCTCTCGCTCGGGGAGGTGGACCTCGAGATCCTGGCCACCCCGGGGCACACCTGGGAGTCGATCTCGGTGCTGGTGCGTGAGCATCCGGGGGCGACCCCGACGGCGGTGCTGACCGGGGATTCGCTGTTCATCGGGGACGTGGGCCGGCCGGATCTGGTGAACCTGGGGGAGTCGTCGACCGAGGATCTGGCCCGGGCGATGTACCACACGGTGCACGAGAAGCTGCTGACCCTGCCC
>NZ_JAUIZP010000058.1:0-17970 GCF_041414735.1 Rhodococcus sp. GXMU-t2271 | reverse complement strand
GGAGAGTAGGACACCGCCGAACACCCGTTACCGGAAGCCCCCCGATACTGTCGGGGGGCTTCCGGCATTTCCGGCTCTTCGCAGTTGGTAGGGGCGTGATGTTGTCCGACCCCGTGCCGTGTCGGTGATTGAAAAAGGGCCCGCGCCCTTGTGAGCTGGGTGTTCTTCAGGCAACCAGACCAGCAAGGAACGCGGGCATGCTCCACAGTAGTGGTTCACTGCTGCTCGATCTCGACGGCGTCGTCGTCGAATCGGTGCGGCGCGTCGACGACGGCAGCCGGATCGTCCGGCTCGGGACCGACCCCCGGTGGGTCGGGGTGTGTCCGCAGTGCGGGCAGAGGTCGGCGCGGTCGAAGGGCTGGGTGACCATCCGTCCCCGCGATGTGCGGGTCGGCCCCGACCGCCCCCGACTCGAATGGTCTAAGCGGAAGTGGTTGTGCACCAACACCTCCTGCGAGCGTAAGATGTTCACCGAGTCGGTGCCGGGCATCCCGGCCCGTGCCCGGGTCACCCCGCGGGTGAAGACGATGATGGCCGCCGGTGTCCTCGACGACGACCGCTCGGTGGCCGCCGTCGCCGCCGAGTACCGGTGCGGCTGGCACACCGTCCACGATCGGGTCGTCGCCGTCGCCGACACCGCCCTCGACGAACCAGCCCCCGTGACGGTGCTCGGTATCGACGAGACCCGCCGCGGCAAGGCGAAGTGGGAGACCGACCCGGTCACCGGCGCCCGGCGGTGGGTGGACCGATGGGACACCGGCCTGGTCGACATCGCCGGCGATCGGGGCCTGCTCGCGCAGGTCAACGGCCGCAGCGCGGCGGCGGTGATCGACTGGCTCGATGCACGCGACGAGCAGTGGCGCACGCAGATCACCCACGTCACCATCGACCTGTCGAGCGTGTACGCCAAGGCGGTGCGCGAGGCCTTGCCGCACGCCCAGCTGGTGGTCGACCGGTTCCACCTGGTCAAGAAGGCCAACGAGGTCGTCGATGCGGTGCGCCGACGGGTCACCCAGACCCAGCGGGGCCGGCGCGGCCGCAAGAGCGATGGGGAGTGGATCAACCGCCGCCGGCTGCTGCGCGGCGCCGAGACCCTCACCGACCAGCAGCGCACCGAGCTGTTCACCAAGCTGCTCGCCGCCGACCCGAGCGAGGAGATCGCCGCCGCTGGGGGTCCCGCCCTGGACGAAGTCCTCGGGGGAGGATCGCCAAGGAGCTGCTGCGCGACCTGCTGGCCTGCACCGCCCGTGGTGGACTGCGGCACGAGATCCGGGCCGCGCTGTATCGGTTCTACAAGTTCTGCGCCGCCTGCTCGGTGCCGGAGGTCACCGCGCTGGCCCGCACCGTCGAGACCTGGCAGGACCCGATCGTCCGAGCGATCGAGACGGGCCTGTCGAATGCGCGCAGCGAGGGCTACAACCGGATCGTCAAGCACGTCGGGCGGATCGCGTTCGGATTCCGCAATCCCGAGAATCAACGGCGCCGGGTACGGTGGGCCTGCACCCGCCGCTCCCGGCGGAGCACACCCGGCCGGCATCAATGCCACTGCTAACTGCGAAGAGCCGCATTTCCGGAGCAGGTACCCGATTCGACGGAGCCCACGGCGACCGTACGACCGGGGGCGTCCGCTCAGCCGGCGAGTGCCTCGCGCCGCCGCCACAGTCGTGCGACAGTCCACGGTCCGAACGCGAGCGAGACGACATTGATGCCCGTCTCGACTGCGATTTCGGTAGTCATTCGCCGGTAGTTGCCGTGCTCGATATTCCACAGCGTGTCCATGGCTCCGAGGAATGTCATCGCGCCGCCGGCCGCGATCCCCAGCGGGACGGCGAGTGACCGCCCCCTCGTCAGCTGCCAGGCGCTCACTGCGAAACTCGCGGCCATCAGCCCGTCAGCGGCCGGGAATGCGTTCTCGAACGCGATGTACGAGGGGTCGTCGGACGATCTGACATGTCCGGCGGTGAAGTAGTCGAGCCAGTACAACGCGATGCCGGTGGCGACGCTGCCCATCGCAGCCGCGTGCAACAGGTCACTACGGGCCGGTCGTCGCCTCATCGCAACCTCCTCCTGCCCGTCCTCCCTCGGCCTCTTCGAGTATGGCTTCCCCCAGTGTCTGCAGACCGCCCTTTACCCTGGCGGCCTTCGGTGGGGGAACAGGGCCGGGTGGCACTCCACCGCCGGCCTCCTGTATAAATACATCTTGTGTCTATGTCGTATTCAGCGGCCGAGTCGGTCTATCGCGAGGTCAAGGAGCTGATCCTGTCGGGTGAGTTGCCCGGCGGTGATCTGATCAGCGAAGGGGAGATCGCGGCTCGGATGTCGTGCAGCCGTACCCCGGTGCGCGAGGCCTTCCTCCGCCTCGAGGCCGAGGGCTGGATGCGTCTGTACCCCAAGCGCGGCGCACTGGTAGTTCCGGTGGCGGACGGGGAGGCCGAGCATGTCGTCGATGCGCGACGGTTGCTCGAGACCCACGCGGTGCGCGCCGTCGCGTCCGCTCCGCCGGCACGAGAGCAACTCGAACGTACCTTGCGCGCAAGCCTGGACACGCAGCGTGAACTTGCCGAGCGTGGTGACGTCGGTGGCTTCAGCGGTGCCGACGCGGACTTCCACCGCAACATCGTGGCCGCGGGTGGCAATCCGCTCCTCGACGCCTTCTATGCCGGCCTGCGGGAACGCCAGCGACGGATGACGGCCCGTTCTGTCGCCCGGGATCCGGCGCAGCTGCAGAAGATCATCGCCGACCATGCGCATCTGGTGGATCTCGTCGCCGCCGGGGATGCCGACGCGTTCGACGAGGCGCTCGAGGTGCACATGCGCGAGGTGCACGGACTCGGAGGGGGACGACTGTGACCGCAACTGCCACCGAACCGGGTCGGCTGCCCACTGCTGGTACGGATGCCGCTCCCCGCAGGGCGTGGCTGCTCGTGGCCGCCGCGATGTTCGCTGTCGCCTGGGGCGGCAACGAATTCACCCCGCTCCTGGTGATGTACCGGCTCGAACACGGTTTCGCGCCGGTCGTCGTCGACCTGTTCCTCTTCGCCTATGTCCTGGGCATCGTGCCGGCCCTGCTCGTCGGCGGTCCGCTCTCCGACCGGCTCGGTCGTCGGCCTGTCATGGTGCCCGCACCGTTCGTCGCCCTCGTCGGTTCCGCGGTGCTCGCCCTCGGATCGGACTCCGCGCCGCTGCTCATCCTCGGCCGCATCCTCTGCGGGATCGCGCTCGGACTGGGCATGGCGGTCGGTGGCAGCTGGCTGAAGGAACTGTCCGACCCGCGCTGGGATCCGCGCGCGACGGCCGGAGCCGGTGCGCGACGGGCCGCGATGAGCCTGACCGCCGGGTTCGGTGTCGGTGCCGGCATCGCGGGTGCCCTCGCCCAGTGGGCCCCGATGCCGAGTGCCCTGTCCTACTTCGTGCATATCGGGCTGAGTATCGGCGCAGGTACGGCACTGCTGCGGACGCCGGAGACCCGCCCGGCGCAGCCGGAAGCGGAACGGACTGCGCTGCGGGAAGACCTGAAGATCCCGGCCGCCGGGCACGCCCGCTTCCTGTTCGTGATCGCCCCCGTCGCCCCCTGGGTGTTCGGCGCCGCCAGTTCGGCGTACGCGATCCTGCCGGCGCTGATGACCGGACACAGCGGCGACGCCCCGATCGCGTTCTCGGCGCTGCTGTGCGTCGTCGCCCTCGGTGCCGGTTTCGCGATCCAGTCGCTGGGCCGTCGGATCGACACCCCCCACAATGCCCGTGCGGTAGCGGTGGCACTGACGTTGCTCGTGGTGGGGATGGTCACGGCGGCGGCCGCGGCCGCCGCCCTGACCGTGCCGCTGGCCCTGCTGGCCGCGGTCGTCCTGGGCTGCGGCTACGGCATGGCGCTGGTGTCGGGCCTGCAGGAAGTGCAGCGTATCGCCCGCCCCGACGACCTCGCCGGGCTCACCGCGGTGTTCTATTCGCTGAGCTATCTCGGCTTCGCGGTACCCGCGGTGATGGTGTACCTGTCGCAGACGTACCCGGTCCTGACCTACCCGGCCATGTTCGTCGTGGGCGCGGTCGCGGCGGCCGCGTGCCTGGTGCTCGTCCTGGCGAAATGGCAGGCACACCTGCCGGAGCGGGCGTCGGCCTGACGTCTCACGGCTCGGGCATCGGCGGCAGTGCCTTCTCGGCGAGCCACGCGTCCCACAGCGGACGCAGCGGTGCGTCCGCGAACCGGGCCGCGAGATCGGTGAACTGCTCGGTGGTGACGGTCGCGTGCCGGTGGTCCGCGGTCCACTGCCGAATCAGCGTGAAGAACTTCTCGTCGCCGAGGCGCAGGCGCAGCGCGTGCAGGGTCAGGGCGCCCCGCTTGTAGACGCGGTCGTCGAACATCAGGTCCGGCCCGGGGTCGCCGAGGAGGATGTCCTGAGGTTTGCGGCCGAGCCCGCGGTGCGCCTCCTCGGCGATCGTGTGCGCGGACGGCCCGTCGGAGTTCTCCGACCACAGCCACTCCGCGTAGCAGGCGAAGCCCTCGTTCAGCCAGATGTCGCGCCACCGTGACGGGGTGAGGCTGTTGCCGAACCACTGGTGCGCGAGTTCGTGTGCGACGAGCCGCTCTTCGCTCCGGGTGCCGTCGCAGTGGTTCGCGCCGAAGATCGACAGGGTCTGCGCCTCGATCGGGATCTCGAGTTCGTCCTCGGTGACGACGACGCTGTAGTGCGGGAACGGGTACGGCCCGAAGAGCCGGCAGAAGACCTCCATCATCTGTGGTTGCCGGCCGAAGTCCCGGTCGAAGTGCGCCCGCAGACGCGGCGGATGCACCGCGACGAGCGGCACCGGTGTCTCGGACATCCTGCGGGTCTCGTAGTTCCCGATCTGCACCGTGGCGAGATAGGTCGCCATCGGTTCCGGCTGCTCGTACACCCAGGTGGTCTGACTGGCCCTCGTCGTCCTGCGCACCAGCGTGCCGTTCGCGATCACCTGGAAGGGGGAGTCGGCCGTGACCGTGATCCGGTAGCTCGCCTTCGCGCCGGGATGGTCGTCGCAGGGGAACCACGACGAGGCGCCGTTGGGCTGGCTCGCGACCAGTGCCCCCTCCTCGAGTTCCTCCCAGCCGACCTCGCCCCACGGACTGCGGATCGGTTTCGGGGTGCCGTGATAGTGGACGACGATCGTCAGCACGCCGCCCACGGGGATCTTCCGGGCAGGGGTGACGACGAGTTTGCCGTCACGCTGGGCGTACTTGGCGGGCCGGGACCCGTTGACCGACAGTTTGGTCACCCGCATGGTCGGCGCGAGGTCGAGCGCGAACTTGCCGCGTTCGTCGGTGGTGGTGGCGACGACGGTGGCCGTGCCGGTGAGCCGGTTGGCCACGACCCGGTAGTTCAGGTCGAGTTCGTACCTCGACACGCGGTACCCGCGGTTGCCGCTGCGCGGCAGGTACGGATCGATCGGAGCATCCGGTTTCGGGGTTCTGCCGTTCTCGCGGGTCTTCTTCGGGTCGTTCCCCGGCTTCACTGCGGGGACCAATCGCTCGGGTGCGACCACGGCGCAATCGGATTACCCTGCCATTTGGTCGAATCCGGAACGACGTCACCGCGCATCACCAGCGAGGCCGGGCCGACGGTGGCGCCGGCCCCGATTCCGGCGGCGGGCAGTGCGACGCACTGGGGGCCGAGGGTGGCGCCGGCGCCGAGCGTGACGGTGTCCATGGACATGATCCGATCATGGAACAGGTGCGTTTGCACAACACACCCGCGTTCCACCGTCGCACCGTCGCCGAGGGTCACCAGGTCGGCCTCGGGTAGCCAGTAGCTCTCGCACCACACCCCGCGGCCGATCTTCGCGCCCAGGCCCCGTAGCCACAGGTTCATCACGGCCGTGCCGGTGGCCGGGCGGGCGAACCACGGTGCCGCGACCGTTTCGACGAAGGTGTCGGCCACCTCGTTGCGCCACACGAACCAGCTCCACAGCGGGTGTTCCTCCCGGCCGATGCGTCCGACGGCCGCCCATTTGGCGGCCACGGACACGATGCCGGCCACGGCGCCGGCGAGGATGAGCACGACTCCGCTCAGCGCCGCGGCCGCCGCGTACCCCACCGAGGTCGCCAGCGATTGCAGGGCGAACAGCACGCCGAGACCGATACCGAACGTGACGATCATCGGCAGCAGGCGGAAGGTCTCGACGAAGCCGCGGGCCACGCGCAGCCGCACCGGGGGCGCGAACGTGCGGCTCGAATCGCCGTCGTTCGCGGCGCGACGCAGCCGCACCGGGGGGCTGCCGAGCCACGAGGAACCCGACTTGGCCTTCGACGGCGCAGCCGAGAGGACCGCGACGAGTCCGTACTTGGGGACCCGTCGCCCCGGGGCGGCCATACCCGAGTTGCCGAGAAACGCGCGCTTGCCCACCTTGGCGCGGGAGATGTACAGCCAGCCGCCACCGAGCTCGTAGCTGGCGACCATGGTGTCGTCCGCGAGGAAGGCGCCGTCGGCGACGCGGGTGAACTTGGGCACCATCAGCACGGTGGAGGCCTCGACGTCCTTGCCGATGTCGGCGCCGAGCAGTCGCAGCCAGCCCGGCGTGAGCATCGAGGCGTAGAGCGGGAACAGGAACGTGCGCGAACTGTCCATCAGTCGCTCGGTCGCCCACACCTGCCAGCCGACGCGGCTGCGGACGGGATGGTGTCCCTCGGTCATGCCGACGGCCAGGGCACGCACCGACAGCACCGTGAGGGCGGCGAACACGAACAAGGTCAGCAGGGCGGCCACCGGCAGGATCGCCGCGCTGCGGAGCAACGCATCGGTGAGGTCGGCGGCGTCGCGGATCCACCATCCGACAAGGGTGAGCCCGGCGCCGATCGCGACGATCGGCAGCGAGGCCAGCACCATCGAGGTGAGGCCGAAGATCGGCACCCACCACGAGGCACGCCGCGGCGGCTCGGCGGGCCACGGATGCAGGGCCTTGCCGACCTTCCGGGCGGGGGAGCCGGCCCAGTGCTGGCCGGCCTTGACGCGGCCGAACACGGCGGAGCCGGCGGCGACCTCGGCGTTCTTGCCGACTCGGGCGCCCGGGGCCAGAGTCGAGCGGGCGCCGACCGTCGCGCCGGCTCCGATCCGGATGCTGCCGATGTGGACCTCGTCGCCGTCGATCCAGTGTCCGGACAGGTCGACCTCGGGTTCGATGGAACAGCCGTCCCCGAGTTCGAGCATGCCGGTGACCGGCGGCAGACTGTGCAGGTCGACGCCCTTTCCGACTTTCGCGCCCAGCGCGCGGGCGTAGTACAGCATCCACGGCGCCCCGGACAGGTTCACTGCACCGCTGGCCTCCGACAGCCGCAGCGCCGTCCACAGCCGGAGGTGCTCGCTGCCGCCCCTCCGGTAGGTGCCGGGTTGCAGGTTGCGCAGCAGCAGCCGCGTCCCGGCGACGGCGACGGACATGCGGCCGAGCGGGGTCAGGAACAGCAGGATGCCGATGGTCACCCACCACCACGACGCCGGAGCGAGCCACGGCACGTCGACGAACAGCGAGAAGACGTTGTTCGCGATCGCGAGCCAGGTCACCCACTGCAGCCCCGTGAGAGTGGTGAGTGGCACCGTGACGGCGAGTTGCAGCAGCTGTGCCCGGCGCGGAACGGGGGTCACCTGCCGCGGGGCGACCACAGCGGACGGCGCGAGGTCGTCGAGGTACTCGGCCAGCGAGCCGAGTCGCGGATGGTCGTACAGTTCGGCGACGGTCATCGCGGGATAGCGTTCGCGCAGGGCCGTCACCAGCTGGGCCGCGGCGAGGGAGCCGCCGCCGAGTTCGAAGAAGTCGTCGTCGATGCTCTCGATCGGGGTGCCGAGAATCGACACCCACAGCCCGGCGACCCACTCGGCGGTCGGGTCGAGGCCGAGAGCCTCGGCGGCGGCGGCCTCCGCGCCGGGCAGCGGCCACGGAAGCGCATTGCGGTCCACCTTGCCGGAGGTCCGGGTGGGCAGTTCGTCCACCAGCGCCAGTCTCGGGACCAGGGCCGCCGGCAGCTGCTCGCCGAGCAGGTCGCGCGCGGAGGCGAGGTCGAACTCGGGGTCGGTGCTGGCGAGGTAGCCGACGAGGATCGAGTGCCCGGCCGCGGTCTTGCGTACGGCGGCCGCGCCGCCGGCGACGCCGGGCAGGTTCTGCAGAGCGTTGTCGACTTCGCCGAGTTCGATGCGCCGGCCGCCGATCTTGACCTGATCGTCGGCACGTCCCTGGAACAGCAGCCCCGCGCGGTCGAGGGTGACCAGGTCGCCGCTGCGGTAGGCGCGGTCCCAGCCGAGGGTGGGCATGGGAGCGTACTTCTCGGCGTCCTTGGCCGGGTCCAGATAGCGGGCCAGTCCGACGCCGCCGATGACGAGTTCGCCGGTGCCGCCCTCCGGGACGGGCCGGCCCTCGCCGTCCACCACGGCGAGGTCCCAGCCGTCGAGCGGCAGGCCGATGCGGACCGGGCCGGTGCCGTCCATCGTCGCCGCACACGCGACCACGGTGGCCTCGGTGGGCCCGTACGTGTTCCACACCTCGCGCCCGGGCACAGCCAGCCGCTCGGCGAGATCCGGCGGACAGGCCTCCCCACCGAAGATCAACAGCCGCACCGCTTCGAGCGCCTCGGCGGGCCACATCGCCGCGAGGGTGGGAACGGTGGAGACGACGCTGATGTCGCGGGAGACCAGCCACGGTCCGAGGTCCATCCCGGACCGCACGAGCGAGCGGGGCGCGGGGACGAGGCACGCGCCGTGCCGCCACGCGAGCCACATCTCCTCGCAGGACGCGTCGAACGCGACCGACAGCCCGGCCAGTACGCGGTCGCCGGGGCCGATCGGGTTCTCGCGCAGGAACAGCCGGGCCTCGGCGTCGACGAAGGCGGCGGCGCTGCGATGGCTGACCGCGACCCCTTTGGGGGTGCCGGTGGATCCGGAGGTGAAGATGATCCAGGCGGCGTCGTCGAGACGCGGACCGCGCAGCTGCGGCTGCGGCGACGGCGGCGCGGTGCCCGGGCCGATGCCGTCGGCGGTGACGACGGCGGTGACCTGCGCTTCCCCGAACACGAGTTCGGCGCGTTCGTCGGGATCGTCGGCGTCCACCGGCACGTAGGCCGCGCCGGCGGCGAGGATGCCCAGGATCGTCACGTACAGGTCCGCGGAGCCGGACGGCATGCGCACGCCGACTCGGTCCCCGCCCCCGACTCCCGCGTCGGCGAGCCGGTAGGAGCAGGCGACGACCTCCTCGACGAGTTCGGTGTAGCTGAGGGTGACGGATCCGTCGTCGACGGCCGGAGCGTCCGGGTGGGTGTCGGCGGTGGCACGCAGGATGTCGACGAGGGTGCGAGGGGCCGGAGCATGGGAGGAGCGGAGGAACTCCTCGGGGATGCGATACGACCGATCCGAATCCGTCGTGGGCTGGGCAGGCAATCGCATGTCCTTCTCTCGGCCTGGTGGTGCGTACGTCCGGTTATCTCACGGTCAGGTGGACGGAGGGTGAACATCGGGTGTGTCGGTGCCCACGCGCGCGGTGGAATTTCTCCGCCTCCCGGGCGCCGGAATCCCGGCCGGTGTCCGGTTCTGGGCGAGAAACCGCCTCTCCCTGGGGATTCGCGTGCCGGACGACGGACGGTGCGATCCCGGTTTGACATCCGTGCGCGCTTTTGCCATCCTCTTCCGCAGGTCACGAGAACCAGCGACAAGCCCCGGCTAGCTGGTCGGCAACCCTCCTCCGCGGTGGGGTGCTCCGGGTGACGACCTGGCCGTGTTTCCACACCGGACACGGCAAGCGCGGATTCGGACCGTGATCGCACTCGAGCGACGAGGCGACCACCGGCGAATCCCTGAACGACGAGGGAACGTCATGACTGCCGCTGTACTGACCGCCGACACCTGTATCGCACCGTTCGCCCGGGTCACCGGATGTGATCTTCAGGTACCCCTGGTGCAGGGCGGTGCCTGCACCTACGCCAACTTCGACTACGCGGCGAGCGCGCCGGCCCTCGAAGCGGTCACCGAGCGGATCGCCGAACTCCTGCCGTACTACGCCAGCGTGCATCGCGGTGCCGGTTACGCCTCGAGGATCTCCACCACCAGCTACGAGCAGGCCCGCGAATCCGTGGCCCGATTCGTCTGCGCCGCAGACGATCAGGTGGTCGTCTTCACCCGCAACACCACCGACTCGCTCAACCTCCTGGCCGGAGCCGTGCCCGGCGACGTGGTGGTACTCGACGTCGAACACCACGCAAACCTGTTGCCCTGGAAGAATGCTCGCGTCGTCGAGGCTGCCGACACCGTTGCCGAGACCGTCCGCCGGCTCGTCGCCGAACTGTGCAGCAGGCCTGCTGCGCTGCTCGCCGTCACCGGCGCCTCCAACGTCACCGGCGAGGTCCTCCCGATCGCCGAACTCGCCGACGTCGCGCACGCCTGCGGTGCCCGGATCCTCGTCGACGGAGCACAATTGGTTCCGCACCGGCGGATCGACCTCACCGCGCTCGGCGTCGACTACCTCGCATTCTCGGGGCACAAGCTCTACGCTCCGTTCGGTGCCGGTGCTCTGGTGGGGCGCCGGGACTGGCTCGACGTCGCGGAACCGTACCTCGCAGGGGGTGGTGCGGTCCGCGACGTCAGTCTCAATCACACCGAATGGGCTTGTGCCCCAGCGCGACACGAGGCGGGCACGCCGAACGTGCTCGGTGTCGCGGCGCTCGCCGCAGCGTGCGACGCGCTCGCCGGCTTCGACGCCGATGCCGTCACCGTGCACGAGGAGGCGTTGTGCCGGCGCCTGCTCGACGGGTTGCGCGGCGTCGAGGGCGTCGAGATCCTGCGGCTGTGGAGCGACTCCCCGGACTCCGTCGGCATCGTCACCTTCACGGTCGCCGGCTTCGAGCCCGGCGAGGTGGCGTCGTATCTGTCCGCCGAGCACGGAATCGGGGTGCGCGACGGCCGGTTCTGCGCGCACCCGCTGCTCGCCCGGGTCGGACTGCCCGCCGGCGCGGTTCGTGCCTCGCTCGGTCTCGGCAGTTCCTCCGCCGACGTGGATCGTCTGCTCGACGCGCTGCACACGCTGGTGGATGCCGGTCCCGGCTGGACCTACGCGAAGACCGACGGCCTGTGGGGGCCGTCGCCCGAGACCCGTCCGGGCCTGGCGGAGTCCACCGCCGGGGCGGCGCAGTGCAGCTGACCGCTTCCCGGGCGGACTGCCGCACCGGCCGTCCGGACCGGCAGGTCTAGTCGACGTCGACGTCGACGGCTGCCGTGATGCGCATCAGTTCGCGGAACGTCGTGCGGAACAGCGTGCGTGGATGCCCGCCAGAGGCCCAGAGCTGGGGGAAAGCAGCCAGGGCGGTGTCGACGTACGTGGTCAGGTTCGTCGGATGCCCGAGCGGTGCCACGCCGCCGACGGTCTGACCCGTGACCTCGGTGACCACGTCCGGGGGCGCCGCGACGAGCGCACCGCCGAGGCGTTTGCCGGTTCGTTCCGGATTCACCCGGTGGGCACCCGAGACCAGCAGCAGTACCGGTTCGTCGTCGAGCAGGAACACCAGCGACTTGACGATCGCTCCCACGTCGACCCCGAGCACGGCCGCCGCCTGCTCGGCGGTGTGCACCGACTCCGGTTGGGTCGTGATCAACCCGTGGTGACCGCGCGCGATGAGCGTGTCGGCTACCCGAGCGGCATTCGGATGCAGTGTCCCGGACATGGTTCCAGCCTAGGAGTCCGCCGCCGTCCGTGGCTCCGATCGGCAGGTCCGGCCGCGGCCGAGGTCGATACGGTCGGAGTCGATACAGTCGGGGGTCAATACAGCGGAAAGCCGTCCTCGGGTCCGAGCATGCGCTCGAGCCGGGTGCGGGTGATCTTGGCGAGTTCCTCCGTGCACACCTTGCGTTCCGCCTCGGGGTCGTGTGCGAGCCGGTGGTTCAGGTCCGTCAGCAGTTCTTGCAGTCCGCGGCCCTGCGGGCACCACAGATAGCGGTACCCGAAGCGCTCTTCGTAGGCGGCGGCGGCCGTGATCGCGGCCGTCAAGGCCTCGTCCTCGTCCCACAGCGAGCACTGCTCGAGCCGCGAGGCGGTGCTGCCGCGCCGGCGGCCCACCACCGGATGGCAGTCGAGGGCCTCCGCGATCTCCGCGTCGCTCGCGGAGAACAGGGCGGCGTCGGCGCGGGCGAACAGTTCCGAGTAGCTCGCATAGGGACGTCCCGCCGCCACCGCCTGGGCCCAGGTGAGCGACGCGCAGCACTCGTACAGCGCATGGGTGGCGCCCCGCCGGGACAGGGCGTTGAAGGCACCCAGACCGATGCCCTGGTGCATCAGCATGACAGTCGCTCCTCTGCGGGCCGGACCGTTCGTACCCCCAGGATCCGTCCGCGGCGGGGCGGCCACCAGGGGCAGAGCGCGGAATTTTCCGGGCTGTAACGAGCGGTCCGTGACAGCGGAGCGACGCCTGCATATTACTCTCGAGTAATGACTCAGGAATCTCGCTGGAAAGCGTTCACGGTCGACGTCGCGGACCACGTCGCGCTCGTCACCCTCGTCGGTCCGGGCAAAGGCAACGCCATGGGCCCCGACTTCTGGACCGAGCTGCCGCTGTTGTTCGGCGAGCTCGATGCGGATCCGGACGTGCGTGCCGTCGTGCTCGCCGGTGCCGGCAAGCACTTCTCCTTCGGTCTCGACCTGCCCGCCATGAGCGGCGACCTGGGCAAGGTCCTCGCCGACAAGGCGCTGGCCGCCCCGCGAACCGACTTCCACGAGATGGTCAAGCGGATGCAGGCGGCGATCACCGCGGTCGCGGACTGCCGTAAGCCCGTCGTCGCCGCCGTGCAGGGCTGGTGCATCGGCGGCGGCGTCGACCTGATCTCCGCGGCCGACATCCGCTACGCCAGTGCCGACGCGAAGTTCAGTGTCCGCGAGGTCAAGGTCGGGATGGTCGCCGACGTGGGCAGCCTCGCGCGCCTGCCGCTGATCATCGGCGATGGGCACCTGCGTGAGCTGGCCCTCACCGGCAAGGACATCGACGCGGCACGCGCGGAGAAGATCGGCCTGGTCAACGACGTCTTCGAGGACGCGGACGCCGTCCTGGCCGCCGCGCAGGCCACCGCCGCCGAGATCGCGGCGAATCCGCCGTTGGTCGTGCACGGCATCAAGGCCGTCCTCGACCACAGCCGCTCGCCGCGTGTCGACGACAGCCTGCGCTACGTCGCGGCCTGGAACGCCGCGTTCCTGCCGTCGGAGGACCTGACCGAGGCCGTCGCGGCGGTCTTCGAGAAGCGTCCCCCGGAGTTCCGGGGCCGGTAGAGGATGGACGGGTGCGAAGGCATCCGGTCCTGACGTGGGGCGGTCGGCTGGTGCCGGCCGTCCCACTGGCGTATCTGACGGCCTACCGGCCCTGGCAGTTGCGCTGGGGTGCGACGAGGACCGAGGTGGCGGGACGGATGCCAGGGGACGAGATCCTGCCCCGGCCCCACTGGTCGGCAACCCGAGCGGTGTCGATCGCGGCCGAGCCGGTGGACGTGTGGCCGTGGCTGGTCCAGATGGGCGCCGGGGACCGTGCCGGCTGGTACAGCTACGACCTCGTCGACAACGGCGGGAAGCCGAGCGCCCGGGAGATCCGGCCCGAACTGCAGCGGCTCAAGGTCGGCGACCCGGTCCGGCTGGTCGCGGGTTCCCCGGCCGCCTTCCGGGTGGAGTCGATCGACCCCGGACGTTCCCTCGTGTACGCCCACTCGCACAACGGGGGTGCGGTCACCGCCGCACTGGCGTTACGTCCGGACGGGCCCGGACACAGCCGGCTGGTGCATCGCGTGCGATTCCGGATCCCCCCGTCGCCGTTCGCGGTCGGCTGGGCCGTCCTCATGGACGCGGGCGACTTCGTGATGTCCCGGCGGATGCTGCTCGGTATCCGGGGCCGCGCCGAGCGGCACGCGCGGCGCCGACGGGGCGGTGACCCGCCGGTCGACGAAAGTCCTTGCACCCCAACGGATATCCAACTGCATATTCCGGTGCGCCGACCCGCCGGGGAAGTGTTCGCGCTGCTCGCCGACGTGCAGGACCATGTGGGTGCACCGGCGCGCACAGGCGTCCGGATGGACAAGTCCCCGTCCGGTCCGACCGTCGAGGGCACCGGGTGGCACGAGCGGGTGCGGCTCGCACCCGGCTGGTGGATGTCCGTCGACAGCGTCGTGACCGCAATCGAGGACCCGGAACTGCTCGCGATGGACTTCCGCAGCGCCTGGTTCACCGGCCACCTCGACTACCGGATCGAGTCCACCCCGCAGGGATGTCTCCTGCGGCAGCACTTCGTCCTGCGATTGCCGCGCCTGCTGCGGCCGTGGTCGGCGCGGGTGGACGCCCAGCTCCGGCCGCGCCTGCTCGATCGGCTCGCCGAGATCCGGGACGCGATCGAGCGCAGCGGCTGAGAACGCGTTCGGGCTCCGCAACCGGCGGCCGCGGAGCCCGAACGACGCGTGGTGTCAGTGCCCGCCGTTCGCCTTCAGGCGCTCGATCGACGCGGAGACCTCGGCCTCGGCCTCGGCGCGGCCGACCCAGTCCGCGGCCTCGACGTGCTTGCCCGGCTCGAGGTCCTTGTAGTGGACGAAGAAGTGCTTGATCGCGTCCAGTTCGAACTGCGAGACGTCGCTGATGTCCTTGACGTGGTCCCAGCGCGGATCGCCCGCGGGCACGGCGAGGACCTTGTCGTCGCCGCCGGCCTCGTCGACCATCTTGAACATGCCCACCGGACGAGCCTCGACGATGACGCCGGGGAACACGGACTCGGGGAGCAGCACCATGCAGTCCAGCGGGTCGCCGTCCTCGCCGAGGGTGTTCTCGATGTAGCCGTAGTCGGCGGGGTAGCCGAACGAGGTGTAGAGGTAGCGGTCCAGCTTCACGCGGCCGGTTTCGTGATCGACCTCGTACTTGTTGCGCTGCCCCTTGGGGATC
Organism: Rhodococcus sp. GXMU-t2271; assembly: GCF_041414735.1. Classification (NCBI taxonomy): domain Bacteria; kingdom Bacillati; phylum Actinomycetota; class Actinomycetes; order Mycobacteriales; family Nocardiaceae; genus Rhodococcus; species Rhodococcus sp. GXMU-t2271. The sequence goes on along the minus strand of NZ_JAUIZP010000058.1, from coordinate 3,072 downwards.
TCGATGGTGACCTCGAACTCCACGCCGTGTCCTCACTTGTAGATCGATACGACTGCCGTATCTGCGGTGATGGTCCGCACAGAGGATAACGGGTCGGCGCTACGCTGGTGGCGCAGGTGCCGGACCACCGGGGCGGTCACCAGGGCGCGGGATTCGCCGGAGCGAACGCCGCGGGATTCGACACAGCGGAGGCGTGTTGGCGGGGCAGGGCAAGAAGAAGCTGGGCACACTGGCGGGACGGCGCCGCCGGAACCTCCGGATCCTGTTCACCATCTGGGCAGCGGGGACCGTCGCGCTGCTCGTGGGAGGGGCCTTCGCGCTCTCCGATTTCCGCAGCGGCGAGGCTGCCGCCGCGATAGCGCCGGCACCGGCGCCCGTCACCGCGACCCCGCAGGTGGCCCCGGTACCGGCAGACGCCCCCGCCCCCGCCGGTCCCGCCCTGGCGGCCGCGCTCGCGCCGGCCCTGGGAAATGCGGGACTGGGCAACTTCACCGGTTCGATCACCGACGCCGCCACGGGCACCGTGCTGTGGTCGAAGGACCCGGCCCGGCCGATGATCCCGGCATCGACGACGAAGGTTCTCACCGCCGCTGCCGCGCTGCTCGCCCTGCCCGCCGAACACCGGGTCACCACCAAGGTCGTCGAGGGCAGCCGGCCGGGGGAGATCGTGCTCGTCGCCGGCGGCGATCCCACCCTCACCGCCCGTCCCCTCGGCGAGTCCGGCTTCTACGCCGGCGCCCCGCGCATCGCCGACCTCGTGCAGCAGATCCAGCGCAGCGGCGCGGCCGTCGACACGGTGCTCGTCGACACCGGCGCCTACGCCGGCGACTCCCTGGCCACGGGCTGGTTTCCCGCCGACATCGCCGGCGGCTCCGTGGCGCCGATCGAACCGGTGATGCTCGACGGCGGCCGGCTGAACCCCCTCGAGGACGAGTCGCCGCGCACCCCCACCCCCGCCCTCGACGCCGGCCGGGCCCTCGCCGCCGCGCTCGGCGCGGACCCCGCCCGGGTCGCTCCCGGGACAGTCCGGCCCGGAGCGGCCCCGCTGGCCGCGGTGCAGTCGGCGCCGCTGCGCGATCGGCTGGGGCAGATGATGAGTTACTCCGACAACGTCCTTGCCGAGGCCGTCGGCCGCGAGCTCGCCGCGGCCGAGGGGGTCGAGCCGTCCTTCCGCGGCGCGGTCGACAGCGTCTCCACGGTCCTGCGCGAGGCGGGATTCGACCTGACCGGGCTCACCCTCCACGACGTGAGCGGGCTGTCCGTGGACAACCGGATTCCCGCTCGGCTGCTCGACGCGGTGATGGCCGCCGCCGCCGGAACCGAAGAGGCGTCGCTGCGCCCGATGCTGGACTACCTGCCGGTCGCGGGCGCCACCGGCACCCTCTCGGAGCGCTACGCCTCGACCAACCGCGACGGGGCGGGTTGGGTCCGCGCGAAGACGGGCACCCTGTCGCAGGCGAGCGGCCTGACCGGATTCGTCGTCGACACCGACGGCCGGGTGCTGACGTTCGCCCTGTTGTCCAACGACCGTCCGCCGGGCGAGAGCCGACCTGCCCTCGACGCGGTGGCGGCGACCCTCCGAGGATGCGGATGCCGATGACCGACCGGGACCGGATGCTGGGTGACGCGATCGACTGGAAGTTCGCGGCCGGGGTCGGAGCACGCCTGACCCGGCCGGGCCCGGCGATGTCGCGGTACACCGCCGAAACCGTCGTCGCCGAGCTGGCCTCGGCCGCCGACCGCGCCGAGCCGCCGGTGCGGGAGCTGACCGGCCTCGGCGACGGCCGAGACGTCCCGCCCGCCACGGTCGTCGACCGGTCCGAATGGGTGCACGCCGCCGCCAGGTCGATGTCGGACCTCACCGGCTCCGGGCCTGCCGAGGGGCGGTGGGTCGGCAAGCCCGCCGGCATGCAGGCCGGCGCGATGCTCGCGTACCTGTCCACCGCCGTGCTCGGTCAGTACGACCCCTTCTCGCGGTCGCTGCTGCTCGTCGCCCCGAACGTCGTCGCCGTCGAGCGGGCACTGCGGGTGCCCACCGCCGACTTCCGGATGTGGGTGTGCCTGCACGAGGTCACCCACCGCGTGCAGTTCGCCGAGGCCCCGTGGATGGCGGATCTGATGCGCGAGGCGGCGGCGGAGCTGGGCCGGACCGTGGACGAGTCGTTCACCGATCTCGCCGCCCGGATCACCGGGGTCCTGCGCGATCGCCGGCCGGGCGAGGAGAAACCCATGGCCGAGCGCGGTGTGCTCGGTCTCGTCCGGGCGGTGCAGTCCGAGCCCCAGCGCACCGCCCTCGACCGCATGCTGGCCCTGGGCACCGTGCTCGAAGGCCACGCCGACCACGTGATGGACGCCGTCGGGCCCTCCGTGGTGCCCGCCGTCGCGCAGATCCGGCGCGCGTTCGACAACCGTCGCCGACGCGCGGTGAACCCCGTCCACCGCATTGTCCGGGCACTGCTCGGGATGGATGCCAAGATGGCCCAGTACGTGCAGGGCAAGAAGTTCGTCGACACCGTCGTCGAACGGGTGGGCATGGCCCGGTTCAACACCGTCTGGAGCGGACCCGACGCGATGCCGACCCTCGCCGAGATCGACGACCCCGACGCGTGGATCGCACGGGTACTGGCCTGACGGTGTCGTCCGAGCGACCGCTCCTGCCCGAGACCCCGGCCGTCCACGAGGTGCGTCTGGCCGTCCGGCGCTGGGTCGTGGACCACGGCCGGTCCGTCGCGGTCGGCCTGTCCGGCGGCGCCGACTCGTCGGCTCTGACCGCCGCCGCCGTCGCCGAGGCGGATTCGGTGCACGCCGTCGTCGTCGACCACGGTCTGCAACCCGGCTCCGCCGACGTCGCCGCCCGCGCCGCGGCATTCGCCCGGTCGGCCGGATGCACATCGGTGCAGGTCGTCCGCGTCGCGGTGACCGGCCCCGGCGGTCCCGAGGCGGCCGCGCGTGCGGCCCGCTACCGGGCACTCGACGAGGCCCGGGCCGGATTGCCGGTGCTGCTCGGGCACACGCTCGACGATCAGGCCGAGACCGTGCTGCTGGGGCTGGGCCGCGGTTCCGGGGCCCGGT